>JBBSFP010000086.1:0-8504 GCA_038238625.1 Tepidisphaerales bacterium | reverse complement strand
GTGGCGATGGCTCCATGTAAAGCAACGACTCGCGCCAGAACGGGTTGTGCAAACGCAGTAGCTTGGCTTCTGCCGCGGCCTTTACTCCCACTTCGTGCCGCAGCAGTTTGTTCACATATTCGCCCGAATTTACGCGAGCCTTGTGTTTAGGCGTGCACCAGCGAATTCCCAGCCTTGGCCGATGCAGGTCGGCGAATAACACCATCCCCGTGTCATGGTCGCCCTCGACTTTCACAGGATGCCATTTACCGGGTAACTCCAGTTGCCACCCCTGCCAGGCGACGGTGCACTTGGTCGACGAGACGGTTTCCGGTACGGCCATCACGCTCCCTGGTTTATCCCCATCAGGATTTGACGATGCGTCGCAATAAACCGTCGAAATTTAAAATGCCGACTGAAACACACTCTTGCTGATGAATACCAACCCCAGGCTCATCATCATCGCCAAGCCCACGCCGCAGCTATATCCGGCGAAAAACACGACACGGTAGCGCGGCCAGTCATCGCCGAATTTTCTGGCGAAATAGAAGCGGCCCAGCAGAGCGCCTAAAAATTGCGGCAAAATCACATCGGGTAAACTCTGATCCAACCCGCGAATCAGACCATAAACCAGTAGAATTGGCAGACCGAGATATGAAAGTACGCCATACGCCGACAACGCTACGGCCAACCCGATCATTATATAAATGGGCACCAGCGCTTGATAGAACATTCCGTGTTCACCGCCGGGGAGGGTGCTGCTCCAGGTGAGGGCGGCCTGGAAGGCGCGAAGCTTCCACATCTTTTCGGCATAGGGAAAAGCGCCACTGGGCACCGGGGCCAACTGCCAGATAAATTGGCTGAACACCAGCGTGGCGATCAGCGCCACCGGGAAGATGAACGCCTCGGCCTTGATCATCGACGAAATTTTGGTTCCTGTAAGTTCGGTGGTGCGGAAGTAAGCGGTTTGTGCCCCGTAGTTGTTCACCGGAAACGGCGCGAACCAGATTGCCGCCCCCTTGTATCCGGTCAGGATAAACGTGGCTTCGCGTACGAAGGGAATCTCCACGGTCTGCCCGATGATCCCCTCCATGCGGGCTGAAACGTAGCTAAGAATGGGCGTATACACGAACCCATAAAAAAGCAGCACCCCCATCAGCAGCGGAGTGACATCACTGTTGGCCGGGTTAGCGCGATGAGCGCTTTTCAAGAGAAAGTACGCGGTAGCGATGGTGACCGTAGTCGAGAAAACATAGATCAGCAGCCCGATCCAGATCGAAAAATCACCGCGCCCGGCCGGAGGATTGAACAGCACCCGCCAATTTATCGTTGTGGCAGCAGCGTGATCGACTGCACGCTTACGGCGGATGAAAATGTTCAGCACATTCCAAAACCCGATCACGCCGATCGCCAGCAACAGCCCCAGTCCAAACGAAAAGTAAAAATCGAGCTTGTTGGCCTGGATGGTCTGAATCGCCCCGACCCCGGGCCGCCAGCTATGCAGGATACCTGCGTGATAAAGAATCGGGTTGGCGATCAGGATGAGCACCATGCCGATGAAACTCCCTACCATGGCCCAGAACGGAAGCACCATGCCGCTGATGAAGAGTCCCAGGCTAAAACTAATGACAAACGGTACTGCCGGCAGCAGAAATTGCGTGTTATTGGTTAAATCGGTCCAGGGCAAGGGAAATATCTTGATGGGTTTTTCCAGAAACGCGCCGGATATGGCCGGCAGAGCCAGGTAAACAGCGGCAAAGACCATCCCCAGCATTGCGCCAAAACTAAAGACCTGCCAACGCCACGTCTCCTGGCCGCCGCTGGCATCGGCCAGCGCCGTTACGCCCTGTGCGCTCACCGGGGCCATGGGAAAAGGTAGCTTTTCCACATCGCTGGTCAGGCGATACATCACGTACCCCAGCCCAAAATGATCGAGCCGTTGCATGAGCATCCCCAGGGCCAGCAGACCGATTGGCGCAAGCCAGTAATGCGACAGGAAGGAGCGTGCCCCCAGCACATCCGGGTCGCTGGGGGTGACCCAACTGGGAATTTTGTCCGCCAGCCCGTAGGCACGCAGCTCATCGCTTTGCGGCAGATATTGGCTCCAGAGTAATCCGCTGCCGCTGATAAGCGTGGCACCGGCCATGTAATAGAGGACGTAGACTTCCGGGCGTTTAAGCACAGTGAACGATCGCCGCGCCACTTCGATAAAAAGGATGATCGTCACCCACTGCGCCGCCGGGCCGATGTCTTGCCCGACGACCAGGTTCATGTACATGCTGGCCGGTGTCATGACCATGCCGACGAACAGCCCCCCGATCATCGCCTTGACGCCGAACCCCTCTTCCCAGTGGTCGGGGGCGGGCATCAGGTCGCGAAATTCTTTGAGCTCCTTATCCATGCTTCCCATCGCCCCTGATGCCGTTCACCGCTGACCCAATGGGCGAGCTCTCAAAATAACTTGTGACTGGCGTCCACGTACTCCAGCATTCGCTGCGGCGACAATGAGCGCCACTGCAAAAACTGCTTGCGCAGCTCGGTCAGAAATCGGCGATTCATGCGATACCAACTGCCGCTGTTGCCGCTGAGCCGTTGCAGCACCACCTGCACTTCAAAAATATCCTGGTATTGGCCCGGGTGAATCAGCAGGAGCAGATGTTGCCGCACTCCCAGGTCAAAAGGCGTTAGCCAGACGATGCACTTGATGCCGCGCGCCGGAGGCTGGCCATCGTTGCTCAGCGTGAAGGGTTCCACCTGCGCGGATGAGAATTTGCCCAGGCTCCCCTCTTTGTGCGTCTCAAAAAATTCCAGAAGGTAAGCCAGCGCCCCATCGGCAGCCGTCCGGTTGATCGTGAAGGGAAGCAGGGCCGTGATTTCATCGCCATCGGGTTTGGGAACCGTCCAACTGCGATCGATGCTGGGGGCGGCGATCTTGCTTGCAATGCGGGCTGGCACCAAGGCGCTGAGTAACACGGTCAGCAGGATCAATCCCATGGTGAGCATTGCGCTGGTGCCGGAATAATTCAGCATCACGCCCCCAAGCCACCCCAGTTTCACCAGGACAAATCCCGCGAGCTGTCCACCGATGTAACCGAACACCGCGCCAATCAGCCCGTAGGCCATCGCCTCGGCCAGGAACAGTACCCCCACATGAAGTGGTGCCAATCCCAGGCTGGTGTAGATGTGGATTTCCCGTCGTCGCTCGGCGATCGAGCCCATCATGGTGTTGAAAATGATCAGCCCCGCGATAATCAGCGGAATCGCCGCCCCGCCGGCACCGCTTACCTTCGGAAAACCGCTTCCTGAAGAGACCAGCTTCACACCATCATCAGTGCCGGCAAAGATCGCCAGCGCGAAGCGCTTGCTAAGATCGGCGGCCATCGACTTAACTTGTTCCTGCTGATCGAAGCGCACCCCTACGCTGTGGAGCGATGCCGATGGCAGCATCTGCGATACCGCCGCCGACGTGATCACAAACTCGCTGGCAGACAAGTGCTCGAGATTGTTGGACGCCTCGGATGCGGTTCCCTCTGCATCAAGGTCCAGCGATTCCAGCGCATTGTTGTTCAACGCCCGGCCACCGGAATCCAGTTCACCGGCGGCATATTTCAACGGCGCGATCGGCTCTCCGCTGAGCATCACCACGCGATGATCGAATTCCGATGCATCGAATACTCCGGCAATCTCCAGATTGATCCCGCCGAGCAGCACGGTGTCTCCCACTCTGGCCGCAAGCTGATCGGCGATTTCCTGGCTGAGATAAATGATGTGTGTTTCGCCGTTCTCCAGCCGATCAAACGCCGGTCCGATGACATCCCGGATGGCCGACAGGTTGCTCTCGCCGGGAGTAAGCCCCAGGGCAGCGCGGGCGGAAAACATCCTGCCTGTTGCGTTCGTTGGCACTACATGCAACACCTCGCGATTATCACTGGGATTGATGTTCCACCAACGTTGCACGAGCTGGCGTTTGCCCGCAATCGCTGAATCTCCCAGCACCGCTTGTAAGTTTTGCAATGTGACCGGTTGCAGCGGTCGGCCACCGCGCTGTCGAATGAGCAGGCCCGGATGGCTACTAGGCACCCCGGTAGGTTGTTCGATCACATCCAGGTACCGGCTGGCGCTGGTGAAGCAGAGCACCGCGAAGGTAACCAGCACGACCGTGATGCTCGTCAGCACCGTGCGAAACATTCGCCGCCGCATGTTGGCTATTCCCAGCAGCGCCGCGCTGCTCAGCACGCTCAAGCGCGCGAAACTCGCCAACTCCGCCGTGCCCCGTCCGCCGCGAATGCGGCGAAGTTCGGTCATGAACCGGGAGTAGATGACCCCGATCACCACGGCCGACATGGTGATGATCGCAAACGCCAGGATGATGATCAGGGGGCTCGAAGAGATTTTGAACGCGGGATGAAAGCTCCAGAGCATGAGTGCCATGAGGGTAAAGATCGTTCCCATTCCCGCTATCTGCCGGTAGACGCTGGGCGAAGCGATCAACAGCCGTTCCATGCAGAAGGAAAAGGGGATGCAGAGCAGCAGAAGAAAGATGGCTGCCCGGACGACATCGTTGGCCATCTCCTGTGTCGCCTGGTAAACGCGCGCCTCGTTTGCCCAGGCACCGTTTATGCGTGCCGTGTAAGCGGCACCATCGCCGCGAAGCGCCTGCTCCAGGTCGCGCACCTGCCCGAACGCCAGTGCATGAAACATTCCCGGCAAGTCGATGGGCAAATTGATCGCAGCCAAACCCGCGCGTGCCCTGGCATGTAAATCATCCACCAGTTGGCTCTGCACCCCGGCCGCGCGGTAGCGCTCGAGTCGCACCTGGTCGATGTTGAAAAAATCATTGGCCGTCACACCCGCCAGCGGCGGTAACGCGCTCAACTCCGCTGCGCTGAACCCGCGCGACGCCAGCCTCACGGCATCCTGGGCGCTCTTAACGGCGGACTGGGTTTCGGCAGGCAGCATGTTGGCCAGCAACAACCTGTTTCCAATCCGCCCGTAGCGAAAAGCCAGGAAGCTCTTCTGCCCCGGCTCCAGCAGCATCGCGGTCATGCCCTCGTGCAAAAAAGCGTTGAATCGCAACGGTTCGGCATTCCGTCGGGCATCGAGCACCTGCACATCGGTCAGATCCTGTCCGAAGCGCGGATCGTTTAAACCCAGCAGCGAAAATTCCGTGCAGTCAAAAACCTCGCTCGCGATCTCCCACGGCTCGGCTTTGAGATCCAGGTACATCCGGTTGGCATCCGCCTGCTTTCCCAGGTCGGTGCATGAATCAATGGCCCCGTCTCCAGCAAAGCGAAACACTTCGATCACCACGCGCGTCATATCAAACCCCGCGGGGTGCGGATCGCCGCTGGTTTTCGGGATCGCTTCAAACGCGAAGCGCCCGTCGTTATCGCTTTGGCACAGCCCAAAACGGCGCGTTCCCACCAGGTAGGGAAAGTGCGCCTCGCGTGGGACCTTGTCACCCGTGGCCCAGAAAAGTGCGGCGTGAAAACCAGGCCGGGGCAGGTCCGCCACCGGTCGACCCGCTGATGCGCTCAGCACCATCCCGCGCACGTTTTCATACATCCGCCGCAGCTCGACTGGCCCCTTAAATGCCGGGTCGTTCCATGCGGCAAACATCACATCGCGCACGGCATGCAGTTGCCGTAGAATCGTCGGCACCCGCAGCGCCGCCACCGTGTCGTTGGGTGTGTCACGCCGCAGCCGCAGATCATCCAGTGTGATGAGAGAAAACCCAGGCAAACCAAAGATCGGGGCCATCTCCGTCGGTATCGCCATGGTGGCGCACAAGCTGCTCTGGGGCGACTGCGCCCCGCTAAGCGGCTCAAGATCAAACACCCCCTGCTGTCTCCCGATCAGTGCTGCCCCCTGCCGGCTCATCCAATCGCGGTAATCCTGGATGGTGGACAACGCCGAAGTCTGCTGGAATCTACCCCAGTACGCCGGTCCGCAGCGAGCCTGGCCGTCGCTGAGATCGAGCCCCACCATCAGTTCAATCAGCCGGGAATCGTTGGAATGCTTATCCGGATCCAGCGGGCGATGCAGTGCTCCGGCCAGCCATCGGTACACATCAATGCGTTGCTGCAGCAGCGCGTGGCGTTCGGCGTACTGGGCCTGCAACGTACGCATGTTTTCCATCGCGCTGCGCAAGTAGTCGCGGGCTACCGTGAGCAACCCCGGCCCCTTGGGATCGCCATCGGCCGGTGCATCGGTCAGTGAGGCCGCCTGTTGCCGCAGCAGGAAATTCACTGCGTTGCTTCGCACCTGCCGGGCTTGCAGCGTTTCCAGCAGCGCCCGATCGGCAGCACTGGATGATTCGGCAGGCTGCATGCGCAGGCGAAAGATTTGATCCATTTCCAGCGCCACATCAGTTTCCAGGAGTTTTGTGATGCGCTCGATTAACGACCGGTCTTTGCGTGCAACCAAGTTTCGCGGATCTCCATCGAGCGCCACCCCGCGATCCAAATCCGACTGCAATCTCTCCTGCCGCGCGCCGAGGTTGTCGCGGCCATCGGTCAGCACGTCCCGCCATTCCTGGGGCGCATTGCAAAGCCCCAGCAACAACTGCCTGGATGCTAGAAATTGAATGCTGTCAGCGCCCCCAAACGCCACCACCACCGGTCGCCCGAGCGGTGTCCGTGCTGCATCACGCAGCAGGGCCAGCCCGGCCGCAGTCTGCGCTGCCTGCGACGCGCCCTGCGCTAAATCGGGCACCAGCCCACTGGCTTCAAAGGGCACCCAAAACATCATCGCCGACGCGCTGGTCGATGGGTCGGACGCTTTAACCAGTGCAATCAGGTTCCGTGCTTTACATCGCCGCCAGTGAACTTGCACATTGAGTGTTGCCTGCTGGCCGTTGAGTCTACGCAAGCGATCACTCAACGCCCCGGGTGGGACATAGAATCGCGGAAAATGCACCGGAATCGCCAGCTCATGGCTGCTTAAGTCGATGTTGGTCGTCTCTGGCGTGCCGAGGATAATGACAGCTCGAGCTCCGAAATAAATCGCCGTCTGCCAGGCCTGCCGGCCGGAAGCCTCCATGACCGCGATCTGCCCGTGCAGCTGCTCCGGTTGAATTGATTCCAGCCGCCCCTCCCCGATGTAAACAAGCTTCCCGGTAATTCCCTCCGCTGGGGTGGAATCCACGCGCACCGCAGCCGGCCAAAAGGGGTATACGCGGTTCACCGATCCATCGCTCAGCGTGAGATCAGATCGATCAGTAATGGGCACTTCGACCGGGTATTCCTGCTCGCGGTATTCGACGTTGGGCAGGGCACCGATTTGCTGTCGCAGGTAGTCAGCCGTGGCCTTATACCCGGGTGTTCCGATGCTTCGCGAAGGGGATTCCGCGCCCCCCGCCTCGGCGATAGCTTTGAGATCCCTGCTAAATTGTTGATCGTCAATCTGCCCGCGGGCCGTCGGCAGGATGCCCTGGCCCGATAACATCAGTGCGATCAACAGCGCAAATGCCGGCGCGGGCAACGTCAGGCCGTGGCGAACCAAAGGTGCTTCCATCCGCATCAGCCTTGGTGAATGGTGCCCATCGTCCGGACCGATCAACATACACAGACGCCGGTGAATCATGCGCGGCGTACCGGGTTTTGCAATGCGAGCATGCGCGTCGGGTCGTGCGGCCGTGCGCATCTGGGGCTGAGATGAGAGTCAAATCCGTCGGCGAGCGGTTTTCAAACGGCAGCGTGTGCGATATAATTGCGTGCTGTTTCCATCCGCCGCTCGCAGCGCGGACAGGGCCAGCCGAACCAGGGTTTTATCCAGCCGTGAGTCAGCGCCAACGCACAATTTCAAGGGAAGTTTCCTTTGTTGGTCCCGGATTGTTTTCCGGCGATACCGCCACGCTTACGCTGGGTCCGGCCGATGAGGGGTCCGGCATCACGTTTATCCGCGAGCAGGAGGGGAAAGTCGCCTTCATCCCAGCGCTGATCCGTAACGTCCTGCGTCGCCCACGGCGAACCTGTCTGAAAAACGGCACGTTGCATGTGGAAACCATTGAACATTGCATGGCCGCCCTCGCCGGCATGGGTGTTGACAATGCCACCGTCAAGGTAAGTGGCGGCACGGCCGGCGAAGTACCGGCTGGGGATGGCTCCAGCGCGCCTTTTGTGACTGCCATTCAGGAAGCGGGCGTCATTGAGCAGCAGGCAGACAGACAGCCACTGATTATCACCAAGCCCATTCATGTGAAGGCCGATGGCGATGCTTCCATTTCGGCGCTGCCAGGGCCAACCGATCGCCTGGAAGTGATCTACGATTTTGAAGCCCCTGCGCCCGTGGGTCGGCAGGTCTTTGCTTTTCATTTCGGGGAGGACGATTTCATTAAGCAACTGGCGCCGGCGCGCACCTTCGTTTTTGAGACCGAAGCCGCCGAACTCCGCAGCCGCGGCCTCGGCACCCATCTCACCACCAAAGACCTCCTGGTGATTTCCCCCACCGGCCCCATCGACAACGCCTATCGCTTCGTCGATGAATGCGCGCGCCATAAAGCCCTCGATCTCATCGGCGATCTC
>JBBSFP010000085.1:0-8507 GCA_038238625.1 Tepidisphaerales bacterium | reverse complement strand
GGCGACCAGATCCTCTTCGGTTTGCGTCAGGGCGCGCGTCACCGGCGCGGCGGCAATCGGTGCGGGCGCACCGGTGATACCGAGCTTTGCCGCCAGGCCAATCCGCTGCATTTTACCGGTGGGGCCTTTGGGAATCTGGTCCAGAAAGACCACGCGGGTGGGAACCTTGAAATCCGCCAGTCGGCTGCCGGCAAATTCAATCGCCTGTTCTTCAGTGAGATTCATCCCTTGTTTTAGCACGACTGCGGCGGCAACGGTCTCTCCCAGCCGCGCATCAGGGGCCGCGAAGGTGACTACTTGCGCGATGGCCGGATGTTCAAGCAAAACTTCATCCACCTCGCGTGGCGATACTTTTTCCCCGCCGCGGTTAATGATTTCCTTCAGCCGCCCGGTGATGAAAAGATATCCCTCTTCATCGAGGTAACCCTGATCGCCGGTGCGAAACCACCCGTTGGTAAAGGCGGCAGCGTTAGCGGCGGGGTTGTTCTCGTAACCTGGCGTGACGTTGGCACCGCGAATGACGATCTCCGCGGTTGCGCCCTGCGACAGCAGCGTGCCCCCATCATCCATGATGGCTATCTCAGGCCCCGCGGCCAGGCCGACGGAGCCGGGCTTTCGCCCCAGGGGAGGCAGCGGGTTGCAAGCCATCTGGTGCGTGGCTTCGGTCATTCCATAGGCCTCAACCACCGGGCAAGCGAATGCCTTTTCCAGCTCGGCCATGATTTTGGGGGGCAGCGCCGCGGAAGAGGACCGCACAAACCGCAGCGGTGCGCGCGCGATGATTTCCTTGTTGGTCTCCGCACGCCCGAGGATCATCTGATGCATGGTGGGTACTGCCGTGTACCAGGTGGGGCGGAGGGTATCGATCCAACCAAAAAATTTCGGTACGAGGCACCCGGGCGTGCAGATCACGCTGCCCCCGGCACGCAATGATGAGGTCACTGCCGCTATCAGACCGTGAATGTGAAACAGCGGCATGACATTGAGGCAACGGTCCGCCGGGGTAAGGCGCAGGGTTTGGCTGATGTGCTTCGCGGAGGCGATCAGGTTTGCCTGGGTGAGTGGCACCAGTTTGGGTCGGGAAGTTGACCCGCTGGTATGCAGCAGCAGCGCGACATCATCAGGACCGGTCCCTTGAAAGACGACCGATGCTGGTGACGCATCGTTGCCGAGCGTGAATAATCCCGCCGCTGCGTCAGTGCGCGGGTATAGCTCGATGACCGGTATGCCGCGTTTTTTACATACGTCGCGGGCTGGCGAATCGAGCGTGGATCCCACGATCAGCGCCTTGGCGTTGAGATCGGATAGATAGAATTCGAGCTCCTCTGCTCGATAATCCGGATTGAGGGGCGCGCTGGCGGCCACACCCGCAACCGCCAGGAAGGCCGTCGCCATTTCCGGCCCGTTGGGCAGCACGATCGCCACCCGGTCGCCCGGTGCGATTCCCATGCCTAATAATCCAGCCCCGATTTGCATCAGATGGCTGTGCAACCCCGCATAGGTCAGTGGCTGGCGGTCGGGTGCCTCAATTGCGATGGCATCCGGTTGTTGCTGGGCTTGCCGGGCGGCTAAGTCGGCAAGGGTTGCACTTGGGTCATCCATAGTTAGCCTTCCCCGCCACTCTATCTTCGTACTGCAGCCGGGATAAATGAAGCCGCAATCGACCGATAGCCGGTTTTTGGCCCGAAATTTATTATTGGACAACATATCGCAAGGCAAGATACCCCCAGCTCACGTCGACATAGTTGGAGTTGGCGATCGCGTGATGCGCGGGTAAGTTCATCCCCGAGAGGAAGACGAATGTTAAATGGAGAAAAGTCTATGCGTGGATCTCCCGGTGCAGCCTTGCGCGATGCGATGGCAGCGCGTCCAATGACGTGCTTTATCGGAGCGTACGACGTTTTCTCTGCAACCATGGCGGGGCGGCATTTTGACGGAATCTTCATCAGCGGGTTTGGGTTTGCCGCTTCCTATTACGGTTTGCCGGACATAGGTTTCATCGCCTGGCCGGATATCGTCAACTTTGTGCAGCGGGTGCGAACGGTGCTACCCCACCACCACATCATGGTGGATATTGATGATGGATATGTGGATATTGAAACAGCCATCCACGTGGTGTCGCTGTTGGAAAAAGCCGGGGCGTCGGGCGTGATTATGGAAGACCAGCGTCGCCCGCGGCGTTGCGGACACATGGGTGGAAAGCAGATCCTGGATCTAGAGGAATACTTACCCAAACTCGAGCGCGTGCTGCAGGTTCGTAAAGAGATGGTGGTGGTGGCACGCAGCGATGCCACCGACCCCGCGGAGCGCATTCGCCGAGCCCGCGCTTTTGATCAGGCCGGGGCGGATGCTGTGCTAGTCGATGGATTGGAAAACCTTGATATGCTGCGGCAGATTTCGTCGGCGATTTCCAAGCCGTTGATGTTCAACCAGATTGCCGGGGGAAAATCGCCTGCCTGCACCCTGAGCGACCTTCGTCGCGCGGGGGTATCTCTGGTGAACTACTCGACGCCCTGTCTTTTTGCAGCGCAGCAGGCAATGGAATCCGCCTTGTCGGAACTCAAAAAGCTCGATGGTCTGTTGGTAAACCCGGCAGCTGAACCGGGGCGGATCGGCATTGCCGCCTGCGATGCGGTCTTGCGTGAAAACCTGAAACGCCGTGATGAGCCTGCCCCGACGAGCCATCCCCTTATTGCGACGATCACCGCCGCTTCCAGCAGGGCTCCCGCCACGGCTCCTGCAATGGCTCCAACCACCGCTGCCCGGAGTGCACCATTGCCGCCGATTGACACGATGCTTCAATCCAGCACGGATATTGGCTTCGATCAATCGAATTCGTCGCCGCGGAATGTGTTACCCAAGTATGCCGCGCGAACTTGAGCATCGTTAATAATTTCGCGCGGCGTGCCTTCTTTGAGCTTTTTGCCGTCGTCGATAATCAGGGCCCGGTCACACACTTTCAAGGTCTGCGGCACATTGTGATCGGTGATCAACACGCTTTTGCCGAATTCCACCTTTAATCGGCGGACCTCGCGCTGCAGGTCCTCCACCGCGATGGGATCGACCCCGCTGAAAGGCTCATCAAGCAGGATTAGCTTGGGTTCGGTGCACAACGCCCGGGCGATTTCGAGCTTGCGGCGCTCGCCTCCGCTCAGCGTTTCAGCCCGCTGTCCCATCACCTTGGTTAAGCCGTATTGATCGAGAAGCCGGTTGGCGCGCTTGTTTCGTTCTCCCCGGGAAATCTTTAACGTCTCTAAAATCGCCTGCAGATTTTGCCAAACCGTCAGCCGGCGAAAATCGCTTCTTTCCTGCGACAGATACCCGATTCCGCGGCGGGCACGCTTGTACATCGGAAGGTGCGTGATGTCATATCCGTCAAACGCCACCGCGCCACTGTCCGGTTTCACCATCCCCATGATCATGCGAAAGGTGGTGGTCTTACCCGCGCCATTTCGGCCCAGGATGCCCACGATTTCCTGTTGCCGTAAAACGAAGCTCACGTTGTCGACCACGACACGGCCGGAATAACTCTTGACCAGCCGCGTGGTTTCCAGGAGGTTCACCCCCACCATTTTCTGTGGCAAAGACACATGGGCTGGGTTGACCGACGGCACAGGCTGGACGAACGGCGGCACTACCACCACCGATGGCCGGCGCAGTGGAACCTGCGTGGGGGCGGCGGTTTGTGCTGGAGGCGTACCGGCCGGGGCCTGGGGGTTTGGCCGAACGCCACGCTGCGCTGGATTGGGAACTCGCACCATGGGTTGGAGCGTAGTCTGGCAATGCTGTGGGAGAAAATCAAGCATTGCTCATCGGGATAAAAAGTAGTTCCTGCCAAGGGCTCAACCGCCCTGTGTACAATTGTGGATAACTTGTGGAGCAGGATGATCTACAGCCAGTGTCTGATGCCAGAAGTGATTGCATAATCATCAGTTAATAATCATCCCCTAGCCAAAAGCAAACGATTCAACCGGGCATGGCAGTAATCTGCAAACCATCGTAACTCCATTGTCGATTCGATGTTGCGGCAAGAGTCCAGGTGTCAAGAGGGATTGCGATTGAAGCGGTAGGCACCGATCTACTACTGATGGTAGTTGCGCATGACCAGGAGGTCTGATAAACAACTGTTCAACCCCAGCAAATGTGAACAAGCTGTTCCGGGGCGGATTCCACACCACCATTCAAAAATAATTGCGGAAGCCGAAAAATTTGTTGTTGCTGGTGTTTGATTCAGAACCGAACTGATGCGCGATTTATATTTTTTTGTATTTTAGATGACATTTCACTATCTTCCCGCCTCTATTTCCGTCCCCGGACGCCGTGGGACGAAAGGTGCAGTCGGGAGGTTTCCCGACGGAGCAGGTGGCGTCGTATTTGAAGTTGTCTGAAAGGATGGGCGCATATGGCCGCAGGAAATGTTAAGTGGTTTAACGACCAAAAAGGCTTCGGATTTATTGCCGCCGAGGATGGCAAAGATGTTTTCGTTCATCACACCGTGATTGAAGGCCAGGGCTACAAGACCTTGACCGATGGCGAAGCGGTCGAGTACGAGTGTGAATCGAGCGATAAGGGCTTAAAAGCCACGCGCGTGAAGCGGCTGGAAACGGCCCCCACGCCCGTGCCGGCGGTTCCCGCGCCCGTCGAAGCGTAAGTCATTCCCCCGCAAAAATTGCCCGCACAAAAAAACCCGCCAGCGCATGGCGGGTTTACTCTTTTAGTCGTTCAGCGAGACATGTCCGCGTCCCCGGTTTTTAATGACGCGATGGCGGACTATAATGGTCTTGAGCGCTCGTTACATACATCAGGTGCCTGGACGTCTGATTGCTATGCCAAAGGCATCATTTTACATAAAACCTTCGGAGCCAGATCAATCAGTGCTTCGGTGATCCGTTTTGATCCGGCGGCGCTAACGGCTCGAAAGCGGCGGACGGACCAGAATTTGATCGGTGACGACGTGCCGGTGCCGATACCATCAAAAGCCAAGGGCGTGAAAGGCGGTCCTATTGATGATAAACGACACAATCACGCTTGCAATCGAAGGCGACGTATCGCTCCTCGATTTCGCGCACGCTATGGGTAACCTCGGGTCGCTGATTGTAGCGATTCAAAACGAAACCATAGCCAATTCTGATCTACGATGGGTAGTGGATGGACTTAGCACCGGTAGTGCTATTACGCGACTTCGTGGCATTGGTAGCGGTGCCGAAGTGGTTGTGGCGGAATATGAAAAGATCGGAACAGACGCTTCTGTTGGCCGGATGCCTACTTCTTCGGCGATACGACATGCGGTCATTGAACTCACCAGAATTATTGGTCGAAACGGTACGACATCTCTCCGGTTTGAAACCCGTGGCATAGATTCTGAGATCATGAAGCCCCTCAGCGAGGATCAGGCAACTTTTGCAGCGATACCCGTTGTCCCGGTGGCACATGGGTCGGTTCGCGGCCGTATTCAAAGCATCACGAATCGAAAAAGTTTGCAATTTACGCTGTACGATTTGAATAAGGATCATGCTGTATCGTGTTACCTTGAGCCAGGCAGCGAACAACTCATGCGTAAAGCCTGGGGGAAAATCGCCACGGTATCGGGGATCGTCCGAAGAAATCCCGGTACGGGACAACCGACGACCGTTAGAGGTATCAAGCCTTCGGATATCCACTTGATTCCGGAACTCTCCGGTAGTTGGCGAGATGCTATTGGCGCTTCTCGAAGTAAAAAGGATGAGATAACTTCCGATGCAGCGATTCAGAAGGGGGCGCGATGGGTAAGTCAGCAACGAACCCACCGATTTATTACTTCGATGCTTGTGTGTTCCTTGCATTGGTAAATGAAGAACCTGGACGTTACCAAACCGTAGAAGCGTTGCTGGAAGATGCCGACAAGGAAGAATGTGAAGTATTCCCATCGCTATTGAGCATCGTGGAAGTGGCATTTGGCGATCAGGAGAAAAAGGGCCGCGCGGTTTCGACGAAAGTGGAAAAATTAATCGACAAACTTTGGCACCCCCGTTCCCCGGTGAAGCTCGTAGATGTTGAGACTCTCGTCTGCCTTGAAGCCAGGAACATAATCAGAAATTCGATGAAGCAAGGTTGGACAAAAGGCCAGGATTGGTCAATTAAGCCGCCTGATGCCATACATATAGCGACCGCTAAACGACTCCGAGCGAGCTACTTTTTTACTTACGATGTTAGGCTACTAAATATAAAATCAGCCGAGATTGATATTCGTGAGCCGTTTCTAGCTCAGGGGCGAATTAACATTCCAGGGTAATGCCAATCCTCAATGATCCTATGTTAAGGCAAGAACCTTACGGTCGCCAGCCGTGGCGAAGCGATGGGGTCCGCCAGCGGGGGCATTGGCGGCCGGAGCAAAATGTAGTCGGTCTCAAAGCCGTATGGCACGTGGCTTGGGAATCTTCGCTGCCGGTGGGGTGCTCCATTGGCGCAATTCGATGAGGGCTTGCGGAACGTACATCTCCGGATCGGGAATATCGCCGATCAACGTCGGGTCGAAATCAATCGCAATCCACCCCTCATACCCGATCCCGCGGAGTCGTGAAACGCAATTCGCAACCTGCAGTTCCCCCGCACCGATGGCTCGATAAGCGGGGCGATCAAGTTCGCCGTTCCGCCTACTCTGTTTGTGAGCGCTTGTTGCAGGCAACTGAGCATCACACACCAGCGCATATTGGATTCGACTGTTGAGCGTAGGCACGCTGAGCAAAGGCCCCTCGCCGGACTTGGCGGCGATGAGCAAATTCCAGGCGACCGCCAGTGCGGGATGGCTGGAGGTGGCTTCCATCAGGTTCCACATCGAATCCGCAGTGCGTAGTGAAATCCGATTTTCCACCAGCAGCAAGACGTTGTGCTCAGCAGCAAGGTCGGCCAGAGGGGATAAAACGGTTGCCAGCGCCAGGGCGGCTGCGTGCATCGATCGGCCGGATCGCGAAGGGGTATCCCAAATCCGCAGCAGGGGACAGTTCAATTCTCCGGCGAGCCTGATGAGCTTTTGGAGTTCTGCAATTGCCAGTTGATCGTGGCGGGGCCTGGCTTCCAGGGCGATTGCCGCCGCGATGCACGCCACCGGCAGGCGGGTTTCTTCCAAAACGGTGCGGGTGGTTTTCAAATCCAGCTTTGCGGCTGGCAGTTCGATTCCGTCGCACCCCAGCGCCTTGGCTTGCGCCGCTCGGGCGGCCACTTCTCCTCCACCCGCCGAATGACTCAAGACAAATTTCATCGGCTGGTTCAATACCCCCCGCGATACCGGCGGCTGCGCGTGTAGTGGTAACGGAACGGCATGAGAATCCCGAAGAGCAAAACGAAGAAATCAACGCAGAGCAGCCCCCAGCACCAACTCCATTCCGCGTTGAAACCCTTGATGCCAGCGATCATTGCCAGCACAGTGGACACGAGGATCATTGCCATCACGGTGACGGTTTGATTCATGGGGTTTGAGTCTAATTCGTCCGGTCGGGCAATTCCAATTGAACACGACTGAATTGCTCAACCGCCACTGGTGCGCCGTGGAATATTTCGGCGGCTGGCATCGGTGCCATAAGTCTGGTTGTGGCCCACTTGTTTGACGTTGCCGAACGGTTGATTGGATCGCTGTGCGTTGGCGGAAGCGGTGCTGTCGAGCATTTGGTTAAGCCCGGCGTGTTTGCCCATGTTGTCTTTAAGCTGTTTGAAGGCGTTGGACTCGCGCGGTGCCGATCCACCGGTGGCCGGGGTACCGGCTAAGCCGCTTTGTTGCGCCCGCAACATGCGCGCAGCAGCCTGGGCGGCCAGGCCGGTGTCGATGGTCATGCTGCTCTTAGCCGCGGGCTTTGCGCTTGCAGCAGTCTTCTTGGTCGCAGCGCGCTTCTTAGGGCCGGTGGCTGGTTCTTTGGCATCCGTTGGTTTTTTGGGACTCTTGGCCATGGGTTCCTTCTGGTAAATATCCCGGCATTTTATCCGCAAGGGCGCGATGCTCAAAGGGCCGTGGTTTCGTAGAATGCGCCGCTCAGGAGAAAACCATGCCACAATCCATCGGCTGGCCAGCGCTACGGGGGGTGCTCATCGGGGCATTGTTGCTTATGGCCCAGCAGGTTTTCGCCGACCCCGCGGCAACGCTCAATGCGGCCAAGCCTCGGGTGGCGATTTTTCCGCTGGCGGGGAATGCGCCTGAAGAGGTGCGCGTCAAATACGGTTTTTCCCTGCGCGCCAAGCTCGATCGCGACGGGGCCTATGAGGTGGTTGACGGTCCCCGCATGCAGGACATCACCGGCGATGAGAAAGCCATCGCACTGGATGCCCCCGTCGACCACGTTAAGGAAACAGCAGCCAACGTTGACGCAACGGTCTTAATCTGGGGCGAAGTCACCGGTGAACGTCTACCACGCAAATTACGGCTTCACGTGCTGGATTTGCGGCAACCCGATGCTCAGCCCGCGCTCATCGAAAAAGAGGTGGCGCAGACGACCGATCTGCGTTTCGCAGTGGAAGCCGTGCTGGCGGCGCTGCCGGGC
>JBBSFP010000084.1:0-8538 GCA_038238625.1 Tepidisphaerales bacterium | reverse complement strand
GCCGCGATCATGTCGGCCATAACGCCCACACGTCCAAGCGACTGAAGTTCAAGCTCAGAAACCGCTTTGTCAAGTTCGGCGGTGCCATGGCCCGGCCGGTGGCCGGGTACATCGTGCCATCCGATGCCAAAACCTATTTCGATTGGGCCATCGCTCCGGAAGCCACCTCGATCATCCGCGAGGGTCTGCATCGCTTGAAAACGACGTTCAACACCCAAGCGGTTGCGGAATATTTCAACGCGGTCCCTTTTAATGGAGGCATCGGTTTTCCGCCCGGGCCTTACTGCACGAACAAAACCTGGAGCGGGAAAATGGTGCGACGGTTTTACCGTAATCGGGTCCTCGGCGGGGCCCCCGGACGAGGCTTTATGCATTCCATCAAGCACCACGAGAGCGGACGCCGCATCGTGGTGAAAAACCCCGGCGGTGCAGTTTTCATTGAATGCCCTCACTTGGCGCACCTAGACCTGGCAGAATTGGATACGGTAAACGAGCAGGTGGGCCGGCATAACGCACTGTATCGCCGAAAAAAGGTCGATGGGATCGATCCCCTCATGCGCGTTTCGCGCATGGACAGCCGATTCCCAGCGCCGCGGGCAACCTGCTGGTATTGCGGGCGCATCTACACGTGGGGCGGCAATGGCATTCAGGATCATTTGATGTGTTCCGGTTCCCGCGATTGGCGCTGCTGGAATTCAATCGGAATCGACGGTCCCCTGGTAATGCGGCAGATCCGCGCGGCCATCACCGGTCACCTTTACAAACTCGACGGCTTTGATGACCAATTCCGCCACCTGGTGCAGCAAGCGATGGCCGGGCAGGTCGATCTGCAGGCGCGAAAGTCTAAAGTCGCCCGCGACCAGGAAGCACTGGACCGTAAAAAGCAAAATGCCGTGGCAGCGATGGCGAAATTCGGCGACACACCCATCGTCGAACAATTGCTGGCGGAATTGGAAGCTGAGGAGCTAAAAGTGCATGCTGAACAGCGTGCGATCGAGATATTATCGCAGCGCAAGATTCAAATGCCCGAGTCGATCGCGGACCTGCGCGCCAAGTTGGAAGGACAGTTCGACCATCTTGCCGAAGACAGCCGCGAATTCAACGATCTGCTGCGGAAGTTGATTCCGGAGTTCCAGATTTATCTGGTGCGCTTGTGTGATGGTGGCCATCTTCTGCCGCGGGCGCGCGTCACATTGGCATTTGGCGCTCTCCTTGACGATGCAGCGGTCGTTGAGAACCTCTGCGATCTACTGAAAGGCACGGCCACCATCGATCTGTTCGAGCATTGCCAGCGCGCGGCCATTCGTTCGCAGGCAGTTGCCCTTACGGCGCAGGGCCTTGACCAGCGCACCATCGCCCGGCAGTTACACGTCACCCAGCCAGCGGTGCAGGATGCGATGGCGCTCAATCGACGGATGAAGCAACTGGAGTTGATGGATCCCTGCATTTTGCTGGCAGCGCCCCCTGAAGATTACAAGAAGCTTCGCCGGCATAAGAACCTGAACTACCGCTTCGAACCGAAGGACGGCTACACGCCTACGCCGTTGTAAGCATCAAACATCGGTGCTGCGGCCGCCCTTACACTTTTAAGTTCGAACGACCCCATGAGCCCCGGCATTTAGCCGGGGTTCTTTCTTGCGCACAGCGCAAAGGAGCCTTCATACTGAGCTTTCAGAAACGACCATCGTCGGGTCAACCGTCTACAGGACTGTCCGCCCCGGAGACAGCCACAGCGCCTGTAGCTCCGGGAACGGTGCTGCACGCGTTGTTGGTCATGCTGGCCAGCGCCATCGCGACAGATCAGACCCTCATCGGCCGCGACGTGACGGCGCCCGCACCCCCAATTGAGGGGACACCGTGTGAGTTACCGGATGATGGCAAACACACGGTCTAACCCCATCGCATCCTCAACCTTGCAACACACGCTGGGTCGTTTGAGCCAGCGGACGTCACCTTCAAAATGGAGATTTACATATGCAAACTCTAACCCTGGCTAACACGCCCCAAGCCCATTCTTCTCAGTTCTCCGACCCTTGCGGTCATGACCGCGCAATCCTAGGCACCGTGTTCGCAGACATTGACCAGTGCGAATTTCACGGCGACCAAGTCTTTTACCCCAATGACGGCATCACTTGGCTTCTGCTTACCGACCGAGGCCTCAATGGCCCGCGCCTTTCGGGGCGCCGGCGTCTGTGTGCGGCGTCCACCACCCGGGCCGTCCTCCGCTATGGCATGCCTCAGATTCATTTCATGGGATCGGCGGGGGAGTTGGAATTGCCGCTGCGCCCACTGGACCGCGCCCGCATTATGCCGGTGGAGGCACGACGATGGATGCCACGCGCATACCTGGGCATCCCTGCGGCGAGTGCCATGCCGTTGTACGCTTCAGTCGTCCGGCACCCACAGCCCTGCGCCGAAGCCGTGCAACCCTGTGACCATACCCTCCACATCGCTTGCGGCTCACGTTTCAATCAGGCCTTCAACGCCGCCCTCAGCGCGGGCTTGCCGCTCCATGCCCCGGAAGCCTCGTGTTATTTGGGTAGCCGCACGGACGAAAAAGACCGGGATGGCCGCCGACGCGGCCATCCGGAACTTCGGGTGCACACCTTCCGCCGCTTGCGGGGAGACGACACCTACGCAGTGATCATGTCTGCAGATGCAGAGATTCTGGCCCGCGCCGGAGAATCGCTGGAGCCTGGCCAGTGCTGGTGTCACGCCTTCCGGCAGTCCGCAGACTATACCTTTCCCACCCCAAACCATCTCGAGGCGCTTCGCCGAGCATGGCTGCATGGTCAAAGCATTTGCATGCCCGCCCATGCGAACCTGGTGTTCTTTCCGGCGGAACTGATCGCCGCACTGGCGGCCGAGCTCAAGCCGGTGGCGCTGGTCTGGGATTTCAGCATCGCTGAACCATTCGTGGACAGTGCCATCAATGCCGTGATCTTCCCGCCCATGGATGTGCAGGCAATGAGCGATGGCCGAATTACGCTGCCGGGAGAAGTGAATTTTCATGCCTATGAACTCGAAAACTTGCCTGCCCGATTCCTGATCGCCTCGTAATGGAAGTCGACGCAGCTTTTCATGCTTGGGGACGCGCTGCGCTCATCCTGTTAACGCAATCGCCCCCGCAAGGTGCGGGGGCGATTGCGTTTTTCTAAACCCTAATTTTGGAGAACCCTCATGTGGATCATTTCTGCTTCGGATTTATCGGCTGCCGACATGGCTCTCTTGGGCAACAACATCCGCCCGCCTCGGCCGCGGCGGCGGCGCTGCGACCCCGGCCAACGCGTCAATCGCCGGATGATTTCGGCAGTTAACCGCTCGCTGGCACGCTTGGGTGAGCGCGTTGAGCGACTCTACCCACCCCTGCGAGCGTCTTAGCCGCAGTAACCCCTTTCTCTACCTTCATCGGAGAACTGACCATCACAGCCCGGGATGATCAGCGGATCGATCGATTAGCTCACCGCCTGCCGCCAGAGAAGATTCTGGCGGCGGCAGCGTTTTGCGATGGCCACACTCTGTTCAAACTCGAAGCGTTCATCAACGCAGGGCCGTCCCTGGGTAAAGTCAGGCGCTTCACTCGCATCGTTCCGATGACTTGCCCAAGGCACGTGTGGGTGAGATTCGCGTTGTCGATCCACCCGTAGGATGGAGCCGGTCTCAACCGATCTTCTTACTTCAAAGGACATAGCCTATGACCACCTCTTCAACATCGCTTCCCAGCACCACGCTCTATTACTGTCAGGGATCTTCCGACAAAATCTATCAAGTGGGCATTGAACGCTCTGCCGCTGGCTTCAGGGTGAACTTCGCCTTTGGCCGCCGGGGCAGCACGCTGCAGGCGGGCAGCAAAACCCCCAGGCCCGTGGAACTGGCCGCCGCCCGCAAAATCTACGAAAAACTCGTCGCCGAAAAGAACGCCAAGGGCTACACCCCCGGCGCTCAGGGAACGCCCTACCAGGATACGCCGCATCAGGATCGTTCCACGGGCATCGCGCCGCAGTTGCTCAATGCCATTGATGAAGCCCAAGCCGATCAACTCATCGCCGATCCGGCATGGCTCGCTCAGGAGAAGCTCGATGGCAAACGCATCCTCTTACGCCGCTCGGCAGACAAGATCACCGGCATCAACCGCAAGGGATTAATCGTCGCGCTGCCCCAACCGATTGTTGACTGCGCCCGGCAATTCGCGGGCATGCATTGGCTCATGGATGGCGAGTGCATCGGTGAACGCCTTATCGCCTTCGACTTATTAGATTATGCCAGCGCAGACTGCCGCCAAGAAACCTATTTCCAGCGGCTGAAGCGGCTTAATGCCATGGCGACCGTGGATTCGAGCCACCCCATCAACTTCCTACGTAGTGCAAGCACGCAGGTCGACAAACGTACGATGATTGCAGAGCTGCGCGAACGCCGGGCCGAGGGGATCGTCTTCAAACGCCAGGAAGCACCCTACACGCCAGGCCGACCGGCCAGCGGGGGTGACCAGCTCAAGTTCAAGTTCACCGCCACCGCCAGTTGCCTCGCTGGACCGGCGAATGACAACAAACGCAGTGTCAGGCTCGAACTGTGGAATGGCAACGCCTGGATCGCGGCGGGCAATGTCACCATCCCCGGAAAGCAGGACATTCCCAACGAGGGGAGCGTGATCGAAGTGCGCTACCTCTATGCCTATCCCGGCGGCTCGCTCTTTCAGCCGGTCTACCTGGGCATCCGCGATGATCAGGATGTCACCGATTGCACCCTGCTGCAACTCCGCTATAAGCCGCAGGAGGGGGATGAGGGGTAAATCGGCTACATCTCGCTCGATATTGGTGATTTGTATCTTGAACGGCAGTGGCGTGAATTCCTCAACCCCACGCCCGCTCGATACGGGTCAATTATCGATCAGTGACAGCACTCTCCCCGCGCCTCAACTGCCTGCAAACGCCCACCCACCGGATGCGGATTGCCCTACCAAGTTTCGGAGCAACCACCATGCGCTTAATTGTAGTTCTGTTGCTCATCTATCTGTTGCTGGCCGCCATTGGTTCTTGCGACATCAATGATGCCTTCAATTCAAGTCCCCGAAAGGAGAAACATACCTTTGCGCCAGATCATGAGCCTCATTTTCCTCTTGTTGATCGGATCGCTTCTGGTGGTCGGAGTTTACCGTTGGTTCTTGCCTTCGATCCAGTCAGTTCCGGCCGTTCCAGCCCAATCCAGCACGGTGCTCATTACTCAGCAGATCCACCGGATGACCAGCCTGGCCACGCTGCGGGTGGACATTGCCCAAGTTCGTGAAACCATGGTGCAGGGCCGTTATGGCTCCATCCGTGCCCTGCTTGCCGTCAGGGGCGATGCTCTTCTCGGTCCCAACCTTATCGATGCCCAGATCGAGAATCTTGATGAGCAGGCCAGAACCTTCACCCTGGTCCTGCCCCAGCCGCGAGTAATCATTGCCCGCCTCGATCACAGTCAAACCCACGTCTGTGCCATTACGTTCACGGAACTATGGTTTCTGGTCCCCGGCGATGCGGGCCGCACGGAGATTATCAATCGGGCTTATGCCGAAGCCCAGGATTCACTTTACCTCGCCGCAGGTGACCAGGCATTTGTCGTGCGTAGCCGGGAGTATGCGGAGCAGGTGATTGATCAGGTGTTTGGGGCGCTGGCGTGGAAGGTACGGGTAGACTGGTCGAACTAACGGGCGATGAATGGCCGGCGTGATCATCTTTGAAACACGCCCGCCATTTTTTAGATATTCAGCACCCCTGGAAGCACCGATCCATCAATCTAGACGATCTTGGATGGGTTGCTTCGAATACGTCTCGGCAATTATCGCCTGCTCTCGAAGTCTGTGCATCCTCCATGCGCCCCTGATGTGGATCACAACGTAGGTACCGATGCCAGCGAGCAAAATGGCGAACAAGGCTTTTATCCAGGGACTAACTAAATCCAGTAACGGGAAACTGATTCTTTCGATCAAGCCAGGCTTGTCGATGCCTGGTGCCCCCAGAATGTTGTCTTTCGATGCTAAAAAAGTAGCGACGGCGGCTGTCGTCAGCAGCGTCTTGGGATGCGCTTCCAGAAAATCCAACATGGCTTGCGGTGCACGCGATATTTTCTGAAGCACTTGGGTCTTTTGACCGGAAGACAAGCGGCTGATTTCCTCGCTGTGACGACTCAGCAGGATTGCCTGATCCCTGGTCAGACCATTGGCAACTGCTAGGCCATCGGCTCCGAGATTTGTGGCCACCTGCTCGGCAACCCCCGGATGTCGGGCGGCGATTTCTAAGCCTCGTTCCCCAAATTGCGTGACCAGCTTTGTTATCAGCGCCGGATCATCGTACGCCGCCCGCAAAGCAGGCTCCTTCAATTCGGGCGCGAGTTTCTCGAACGCTTCGACCATGACCTTAGGGGACTGACCCAGTGCCTTGATCACACGCGGCCCAAAGGTTTTGGTTAAACCCACCAATTTTGCCAATAGCGATTCCCCGCCCTCCGCCGCACACTTTACAACGGCATCGGGCAGCGCTGCCTCACCGCCCATCTTCGCCAACTGCTCGGCGGCATTTTCGCCCGCTCCCCGGCCCAGCGCACCCAGCAGCTGTTAAACGCCCTCTTTGACAACGGCGGCTTCCTGAGCATGTGCGGATCGAGGCGGCAGAGCCAAGGGCAACGCTCCGAGTAAGAAGAGAAAAAGAATGGTTGGCTTGTTCATCGCTTTTCCTGCACTCCGATGCAATTCAGCACGGCGCGGTGCTGGGCCTGATTCGTAACGCGCACCGCTTCTTTCAATTGCGCTTCCAACCCATCGTTTCCATTTGTCCCACCCCGAAGTTTAGATTCCACGCCATTAAGGAATTCGACGGTCTTGTCGGTGAGGTTAGTTTGGAACTTATCTGTCATCCAACAGTCCACAGCAAACCCCGCGAGAAATCCAACACCGATGCCGATAATCGTTCCGGCTGGTCCCGCCGCCGATCCCGCTCCGCCTCCCGCAGCAGTTCCACCTGCAGTGGCCGAAGCTTCGGCCACTGCGTTCATCGTAGAATCGGCGGCAATAACGGTGGCAACACGACTGAGAAGTTGCGTAACCAGACTCTGGGTGCCAAGCTGCGCGGCGGCCCCCCCTGCAAACGAAGCAAGACCCGCGACCACGCTATCATTTCCTGGCGATTTAGTGAGCTCCTTCACCTGTGCATTCACAGCGGCCTGAAACTCATCGAAATTCAATTGGTCGGGTTTGATCTCGACCCGTAATTTTGAAAGCGGCAACTGCTTGAGCCTCGACAATAAATTGTCTTGGTTTTTGGTCAAGCTTTCGCCGAATTGTCCCAACGATTGGTTCAGGTCATCCTTCAATGCTGTGTCATTTAGAACATGAGATTTAAATTTTTCGTCGATGAAGTCGTGAGCGGATGAACCCCATTGGCCATAATGCCAAGCGTAATATCAGGTATCCTGCACTCCCCTCTTGATGACACTGAAACGTGTGCCCCAAGCGACAACATCTTCGGCAAACTCCCCAGCCCCTTTCTTGTGCCAGTTGAAGCGATCATGCAAAAGATCCAATGCCTTCGTCGCGGCCGCCTAGTTGAGCCGTTCGTTTTGATCGAGGAGTTGCATGACCTGTTGCAGGTTTGCCGTTGTTCTGGTGTTTCGGGCTCGGCCACCATGGCAGTGACTAAAGAGCCGGGAGCCGAGATTTTTGTTGACGCTTCTGATCCTGCCTGACGATGCACCGCGAACCATGCCACGCCAATGAGGCCCATCCCCACCACCAACGCAAGCATTGCTTTAAGCAGGTGGCGGCGGTGGCGGGCACGAAGAATGTTCAAGTCGGACGATTGCAGTTCAAGTTTCATCGCGCATCCTTTGTTTGTCCCAACCCAGCTTTTGAGGAGCTGAATAGCTTGATAACTCGACGAGAGTGCTAATCTTGCATTAAGCGTTTAAACGCGTCAAGAAAATATGCGCAAAGCGCATCTAAGGACACGGTGCTCATAGTGCCAGGGCATGGCGACCAAGCCGAATCAGGCACTGATCTATCGCAACATTCCCATCTACCTGCGTGAAATCAGGGAAGCCGCGGGCCTGACGCAACGGCAACTGGCGAGAAAAATCCGGAAGCCACAATGGTGGATCACCCGCAGCGAAACCGGCAGCCGCAGGGTCGACGTGGCGGAGTTTGTAGAGTTCTGCATCGCCTGCAGCGTGCAGCCTGCGGAAGGATTGGGAGAGTTGGTAAAAAGGCGATAGCAGTATTTGCGCGCCCAATGCGCTACGCGCGACGGCTGTTCAATTTTATTTTTTCTTTGGCAATAGGTCCTCAGCATGGGTAGATTTCAGTTTGTCGGCGTCAAAGCATGATTTGGGCGTGATTTAGTGGGGGCAGGTGCCAGTCCTGGCGCATGGATCTCTGTCATTCGACACTCTGAGTTTTGAATTGGTCCGCGAACTTGGCCGGACTGGGTTAGAGGATTGCAATGCAAAAGTTGATTGGTCGTCATTGGGTGGCATTGGCGATTGTTTTAATGATGGCAATTGGGATCG
>JBBSFP010000083.1:0-8583 GCA_038238625.1 Tepidisphaerales bacterium | reverse complement strand
TGGCGTCGGCGATGCGGTTGATGGTGTTCAGGATCGAGTCGGATTGCAGCTGGTTAGCGTTCAATTCTTCGCTGCTCAAGCCACCGCTGTTGGCGGCCTGTGAGACAAGTCCCTGAAGCTGGGTCAAAAGGCTGCTGACTTCGCTCAAACCACCTTCGGCAGTACCGATGATGTTCGAAGCGCGATTGGCGTTATCGATCGCCGTGGTGATACCGGTCTGCTCAGCCTTTAGATTCTCGCTGGCGATCAAACCTGCCGGATCATCTTTACCGGTGTTGATCTTCAAGCCAGTGCT
This sequence comes from Tepidisphaerales bacterium, assembly GCA_038238625.1. Classification (GTDB taxonomy): domain Bacteria; phylum Planctomycetota; class Phycisphaerae; order Tepidisphaerales; family Tepidisphaeraceae; genus JBBSFP01. Next base: position 8,288 of record JBBSFP010000083.1, on the reverse strand, counting down.
CAAGCGTTCGAGGCTGGTGTTAAGTGCCTTATTGTTGTTACCCAAAACCCGCTGAGCAATCAGCGAAGTCACGTTGGTGTTAATTCTAGCCATTTTAAAGTCTCTCCTTGACAACTGTGGAAACCCAGCCGCAGCGACTCGTATCGCAATGAAAAAAGCTGGTTTTCCTAACCTGAAGCGCTATGGCGGATCTGCGGTCCGCCTCGCGCCCCTTCATTCCCTTGAAGGCTTTGGCTGGTGGATCAGGGACGAATTCCCCAGCAGCCTGCGAGAGCCAACGATTGATCCTGTCAGACCAATGTTCGGGCATGATTCATGCCCCGAGTGTTGCTCCCCGGCGACCAGGCGAACAACGCCCGGCCACCTTGCGCACGCAAGACCTCCTTTCTCACAAGTCCGCGGATCGAAGCGCTTTTGTTGAAGCCGCTTCAGCCCGCATGGCAAACATTGGACCTATCGTCGCGGGTTAATGGGGCACTTTAGATGCGAATGTCTGCGCGAGCGGCGCGGTTTAATCGACGGATTTGCAATGAAAGGGTCTGATAAAAAAACGTGCAAACATTCGCCCTTGGTGGCGACTTTTTTATCAGCCACTGCGCCCCTTTGTTTATCTCGCCCACTCAGACAAGCGTTTGAAAAAAAATGCCATTGGTCTGTGACCGATGGGCATTTCACAAAAAGCTTGTAGACCTATAACAAAGCAGGGGCGGTTGGGTGCAGCCTTTATCGGCCACACTCAACCGCCCCTGCGCCCTGCGCATACGCGCCTCACGGGTGGAGCAAACATAAGATGTAGAATCAAGAGGCTCGCAACAACGCGCCTGGTTTCTGACCCTCGCTCAACGTCCGAAAAACCGTTGAATTGACATCAATATTTTCGGCGAACTTTCAGACTACCCTTAGCGAAGGATCAACGGCCTTGCAGCAGACTCAATACGTTCTGTGGCGAGCTGTTCGCCGTCGATAGCACGCTGGTACCCGCTTGTGTCAGAATCTGAGACCGGGTCAAAGATGCGGTCTCCGCAGCAAAATCGGCGTCGCGAATCGTACTCTCACTGGTTGTTACATTTTCCAGAGCGGCGGTCAGGCTGTTGATGTTGGTCTCCAGCGTGTTCTTCTGGAACGCACCCAGCCGACCGCGAAGCACTGCCACCTGGTTGATCGCGCGCTCCACAATCTGTTCAGCCGTCGCCGATTTCCCGTTCACCACCGTTGCCGAACCGCCCGTCACCACCTGGTTAAGAAATCCGACATCCGCATCACCCAGGTTGCTGGCGGCTACGGAATCGATGCCGATGCTCACCTGCTGATTGCTGGACACTTGCGGACCGAGCTGAAACTTGGCTCCCCCGCCGGTGATTTCAAAATTCGTTTTGGCCTGCCCGAAGGCTTTGTCGAGGGTTAAGGTAAGGTCGAGCGAACTGGTGTTGACGCTGAGATTTAATCCGTCGCCGACCGTCAGGGCCCCGTTGACGGTTGCTACGGCGTCGCGCCCGGCGGTCCGTGTTTTCACCGCGCCGGTACTGTCCAGCGTCTGAAATGCCCCGCCCGATTGCGCACGCACGGATACAAACTGTTTCGAACCATAGCCCTGGCTGTCGAACTCGATTCCGCTGGTGGCGTTAGCGGGGTTGATCAACTTTGCCGTTACTCCCGTCGAATCGCTCAAGCGGTTCACCGCGAACGCAATCGCTGATGCCTTGGTACCGCTGGTGAAGGACAAAACCTGCACGCCTTCTTTACCGGCGATTTCCAGCGTCGTGCTGCTGGTAATGGCGCTGGCCCGATATTGCAGACCCGCGGTTCGCCCGCTGGTAATGACATCCACGTTCACCGGCAGCGTTGGGCTGGTCCCCAGGTTCGCCTGCGAAATGTGGATAGCGGTCAGCGCGCTGGTCTTCACGCCGCTGGTGAGGTACCCCTGCGAACCGTCGATCAGGCGTAACCCTGCGAATGTGGTGGTGTCGCTGATACGGGTGATCGCCTGCACGGCGGAATCGATTTGCAGCTGGTTCGCCGAGATCTCATCGGGAGACTGCGCGCCGCTATTGGCCGCTTGCACTACCAGGCTCTTGACGTTTAACAGCAACGACGCCACTTCGTTGAGCGCACCTTCCGCGGTGGAAATAACGTTGGCGGCCTGTTGAGAGTTCCCGATGGCCTGGTTGATGCCGGAGATCTCACTGCGCAGCCCTTCGCTGGCAATCAGACCGGCGGGGTCATCGGCACCTTTGTTGATGCGCAGACCCGTGGAGAGGCGCTCCAGCGTATCTCGAAGCGCCCTTTGAGATTGCTGCAAACTGCGTTGCGAGATCAGTGACGAAACATTGGTATTGATGCGGGACATGGCAATCCTCCGTGATTGCTGGCGAGTCGGTTGAAACCTGTTGCTACTTGCGAACTCAAATCCTCATGAATGCGGTTCGTGACCGGGCTGCGGTGGCACCGCGCCTGGGTCCGGTGCGGGCATGGGCGAAGCACTCGACGGCACCGGCGGCATGGGTCCCGGGGGGCGGACCGCGCCTGGCGTTGGTGGCTCACCCGGACGATTTGCACTGCCCGGACGCACGGGGCCGCGCTGAGTTGCGCTATGACCCGGAATCCGGCTCGGGCCCCGGCTGATACCCGGTGCCACCACACGCCGCTCCGGGGTTTTCCCGACCGTGCCGGGCGAGACGCCGCTTAACCCGATGGCTGGTGCGGCGCCCGTTGTTGCGGGTGGCATCGCTCCGGGATTAACCCTGCCCAATCCGGATAAATCCTCCGGCCGAACCTGAGCCGCCTCTCGATTCTCGCGGCGGATCGCCTCGTACACTTCCTTGCGATGAACGCTGATCTCTTTCGGAGCCGTCACTCCGAGGCGAACCTTATCGCCTCGAATGTCGACCACGGTGATCTCAATGTCATCTCCAATAATGATTGTCTCATCCCGCTGACGGGATAGAACCAGCATGAGTGACTCCTTCCTGGCTAAGGACCGTTGCAACAAGGGGCATGGCATCGCACGACCGTGCGCCACTACCCTGACGCGCGGCTTTTAAATGCCGCGCTTATTGCAGGCCCACCTCTAGCCGCGACTTCCCTGTCGCGCGCTCTCAAAGCTGATGCTTCTGAGCAGATCAAAACGTAGGTCGCTGCATTGGGTACTGCCACACACTTGATGTACCCTTGCCAGCTCGCTAAATCGGCCTTCTTACCGAAGTGCGTCCGACGCTTTGAAATCTAACTCGGAAAACACGCCTTGTTCTTTCAAATTCGACCAATCGCCTGCTGCCCAGGTGCCTGGAGATCCATTCATGCCGTCTATGACGGTTTTGAACATGGATTTCTGAAAGCGGCACAGGGGTTCAGGCGGACTTGGCCAACGGTAATGCGGCTGTCGTGGAGCGTAGCTGCAGCAACGGCTGCCGCGTGGTCCATTTCTTTTCCGTCAGCACCACCTGCTGGGCAAGCCGATTCTCGGTGTTCACCACGATGGGTCCCAGCAAGTTACCCGTGAGCCAATCGCCGACCTTATTGCAGATTACGAACGTCTGGGCGAGGGCGACATCGGCGAGCTTGAGCTCCCCGACCGTTTCCTGCCGTAGCGCCAGGTCGTAATCTTTGAAGAAGATAAACGGGTCGGTAATGACGAAGGCCAGCGTCGGTTCTTCGACGCACTGCAGCCAGAAAAAGTAATTGTCCTGGCCTGACTGGATCAACGCATAGCGCTGAAAACTGGGAAACCCCAGCAATCCATGCGCGAAGGTAATGATCCGGTCTTCATCAACCGCCAGGGCTCCAAAACGACTGGTCTGAATCTCCATGCGAACTCCATTTCCTTGGCGGCACAGAGGCGGCGACACGCAACCGATCCGTCGGTCGGGTGGCCTCCGGAAATTCGGAGGCATGCCGCTTCAGTCCGCAAACCACGCGGCATCCGCCGCGGAAGATACACCCGCCGTTTGATTGGCCGCGGAGCGCCATTTCTGCCTGCACCGGCAACCTTTTCTGCGCCGCGTGCCTCTTGATTGCGTTTACTACAATCAAAATAGATGTTACGCCAAGACACAACAAAAGGCGTGCCAGGCCGACAAAGTCAGTTTAGAAAATCCAGCAGCGACAAATGCAGCACCTTTGACGCCGTCGCCAGGCTCGCCTGCAACGCCGTCTGTAGTTGCTGAAACTGAGATATAGCGCTGGTAAGATCGGTGTCCTGCAGTTGCGACAGCAACGACTGCGTTGCCACGTTCTCATCCAACATGCTCGATTGCCGCCCTGATATTTCTTTAATCTGGGCACCCGCCTGCCCGCGGATTGCGGTCACGCGCTTGTAGTCATCCTGCAATCCCCCCGCTGCCGACGTGATGCCGTTGGGATCGCTGGTGCGAAGCGCTTTTTCTAATTGCTGCAGATGAGAGAAAATGCTGTTCGCCGCAACCGGATTCGCATCCCGACCTGTAAGGGTGTTACCCACGGCCACCGTATTGAGCCCAAGATCGGCCGCGGCAGTCGACGCATTGATTGCAGACACGCTCAGCGTTCCGCCGCCTCCGGTGCCATCGGTGAGCACGATGCCATTACCGGTGGTTGCAAAACTTGCCGTTACCCCTGCTCCACCATCCGCTGCGTTGATTGAGTTGATTACATCCTGCACTGTATTCGCAGCAGCAAGGCTGACAGTGAACACCGAACCATCTTTGCGAGTGACCGTAAAATCACCGCCCGCCACGGTGTGAACGCCATTGCCATTGTTCAAATCCGCAAGGGCCGATGCCGGGTGAAAGCTGCGCACTCCTAAATCCGCGGCCGTGGTGCCCCCGTTTTCGGCGATGGTCAAATCCGTTCCCTGGGTGGGATTAACGATATCGATTCCAGTGCCGCTGGCGTTGATGCGCGCCAGCACGCCGGTCTTCGAGCCATTGATAGCATTAAGCAGATCTTCAACTGTGCTGCCCGGGCCCACGGTGATGGTCGCCGATTGTAGGCCGTTGGTGATTTGCAACCCGGCGGGATCAATTCCCAGTCCCCCGCGCAGGCTGGCAAGCGTGGTGAAGGGCGTAACCCTGGCATGCACATTAGCACCGCCCACCGAACCCCCAACACTGGTGCCCAAGATACCCAGGTCCGCTGCCGCGCTGCCGCCACCCGCTTCACCAATTTGCAGATTGCCACCCGAGCCATTGATTGCAATGCCGCTGCCGGTGATGTTGGCGGTAACACCTGGCACTCCGGCGGAATTAATGGCGCTGATCACATCCCCCACGGCGTCGGCATGCTGCAGATCGATCACCGCGGACGTGCCATTGTTGCTCACCACAATCGAACCGACATGCACCCCATCGTTGGCAAAGCCGCCCAGATCGCTGAGGCGCGTGGTCGCTGTCAACACGGGGTTAAGGTTCACCGTCCCTGTCACCCGCGCCGAAGTGGCACCAAACACCTGGTCCCCATTCACCGTCAGCGGTAGCGATGAGTTTTCATCCACCGTGTTCGTCAAGATATTAGATGCCCCCACGAACTGAATACCCGCCGAGGAACTGACAAAAGGAGGCGTCGTCGATCGGCTGCCACCAAAAATGTAGAAGCCGTTTATCGAGGTATTCCCCAGGCTCAGTAACTGGTTTTCCAGCGTTTTGACCTGGTCAGCGGCCGCGGCTCGTTGGTCGGGGTTGACCGTGGATGATACATTTGCAGAGGCCAGATTCTGCGCCTGCAACAGCGCATCACTCACGCCCGAAAGCGCCGAATCGGTTTCGCTTAACTGGCTGTTGGCGGCCTGCAGGTTGGTAGCGAAGGCTTGCCGCGCCGACAACGTCTGGTTGAGCTGCAAAATGACCGATGACGCTCCCGGATCATCGCTGGGAGTGTTGACCCGTTTTCCGGTCGAAATCTGATTCTCGGTCTGCAGCAACTGTTCTTGCACCCTGGCGATAGCCGAGGTGGCCACGCTGCCCTGCAGCAGGGTGCTCACGCGCGCTAATGGAACAGGAAGGATCGCCATAATTTTAAAGAATGTTCATGAGTTTGTTGAGCAGGTCATTCACAGTGGACACTAGTTTGGCTGCCGCCTGGAAGGCATGCTGTTGTTGCAGAAGATGCACCGTCTCTTCTTCAATGCTCACGCCCGACAATGCCTGTTTCTGCGACTCCAGCGTGTCGGTGACCGACTGGGTTGCAGTCGCGTTGGTCTTGGCGCTGGCAGTGGCGGAGGCGATGCCAGTGATGATCGATTGATAGTGATCGGTGACGCTCACCCCGCCCAGGGACGGCACTGCGTTTTTTTGCAGCGCTGCAATCGCCTTGGCAGTGGTATTGTCGCCGGCATCGCCGTTGGCGCTCGCCGCCAGCAGGGCTGGTTGTCCCACAAGCTGCTGATTGATGCCGATATCTGCCGCCGTGCTGCCTGTGAAAAACGTGTTCAATCCCAGCGAAGCCAGCACTCCGCTGGAATCCTGGCTGAAGCTCACAGTCTGCAGGTTGTTGGTCGTCTTCAGTTGCAGTTTGCCACCGACGATTGACGCCGAAATACCCCCCACGCCGTTGAGGCTTGCCACCAGTGAATTGAGCGATGTCTGCGTTCCCTGTCCGCTCAAGTTCACGGGTACCAGCGTGCTGTTCGACAAGCCCGTGACACTGCTGGTCACATGAACGACAAAACTGCCGTTGGTAGCCGATGCCTTTAGCCCCGTGTTGAGATCGTTGAGCGCCAGCGTGGGATCACTGACGGCATTGGTGGCCGTCAGGTTCTGATACCCCTTGATGCCTTGGCCGCCGGAGTGAACCTTATTCAGCTCAAAGATGAATCCACCGGCCAGCGTGTCCAGCTTTTTACCCGTGTCCTGGATCTGCCCCTGCACGTTGATCAATGCGCCGATTCGGCCCGATGTCACTGGGATCGTCCCGCCATCGGACTTCAAAACCACCGACGTCACCAGCTGGTTATTGATTGTCAGTTGCTTGGTCGTCAGCCCCTGGCTTTGCCCTGCCAATATCAATGGATCACTACCCGCATAAACGTTCACCGTGCCATTTTCCTGCGGAATCGTTTGAATATTGATGAGTTGGGACAACTGCTTCAGATCGGCATCTCGCTGGTCGGCCAATCCGTTGTTAGACCCACTGGAAGTGCTGGACGCTGCTATCTGCACGTTCAACCGCGCGATGTCGGTGGACAACGAATCCGCGTTTTGCACCAGCGACTGGAGCTGGCTGTTGCCATCTGTAAGCAGTTGGCCCAACTGCGTGGAGACATGGTTGAACTGGTTCGCCAGCGATTGTCCATCCTGGAGAACCACCTGCCTCTGCCCCTCATCCTGGGGATTATTCGCCAAGGTTGACCAGTCGTTGAAAAACGAGTTCAACTGGGATCCGAGGTCTTGTCCTGAAAGCGCATTGAAGGTGGTTTCAACACGGCTGAGCCAATCGGCGTTGGTGCTGGCGGCGGCGGCATCGGAATGGCTGCTGCGCAAGCGCGCCGAAAGCGCTTCATCAATTTGCCGGGTGACGCCATCCAGCGTGACTCCGGTGCCAACAAAAAGCCCCGGGCCAATTTGATGATCCGGAGAAGCGCTGAATTGTGCCGTCTGGCGCGTGAAGTCGGGATTCGATGCGTTAGCGATATTGTTGCCGGTGACCTGGATGGCCGCCTGCTGGGCCGCCAGCGCCGAGCTACCAAGATTAAGTGCACTGACCAGTGACATTTATTTTTCCTATCCCACCGCGTCTACAACCCCAAGTCGCGACGCGACGCGTGGCACGCCATCTTTGGTGTACAACCCCGCGCGTTCCACGGCTCCCGCCAGAATGCGAACCACCGTGTTCAAGTGCCCCAGCACAGCCGTCGCCACCTTCGACGAAACATGCGACCGCGACGCCGCCTCTCCGACCACCATGCGAAGGCGGTCACGCAACTTCAGCAAAGCGGGGCCGTGCTGCGGATACAGAGTGGCCACATCGGTTAATCGAATCACGCCCGGCTTGTTGTGCGACCGGGCCAGTTGCAATACCAATGCGCGCCGTTTGGTTTCCAGACTGATGATGCCCTGCCGAGTCGCATCCTGCGCCCGCGCCGATTCATCCATGGATTTCAGATCCATTGATTTCATTGCCAGTGCATGCACATTGAGCTGCGCCAGCAGCCGTTCATGCTCGGCGATCAGATGCTGCAGAGTTTGTTCAAGCTCAATGAGCTGTGGTGCGGACATTGTTGATTGAGTTTGCGTCGCTGGCTCCCTGCTGGATCGACGACGCGTTGGGGTTGGTATGCTCAATATGGCGAACGATACCGGCCGCAATGCGATCGCCGT
>JBBSFP010000082.1:0-8645 GCA_038238625.1 Tepidisphaerales bacterium | reverse complement strand
CCCCCTGCCGGTGGCGCTCAACAATGAACTTGCCAATTTCGCCAGTCAGAATCCCGATTTGGTGGAATTCGATCAGTCGCGCGGCATGATCAAGTTCAAAAGCGACGTGACGTTCTCCGTAGGTGATGCGGATTTGACCGAAAAGGCCCGCGGCGCGATCGAGCGCTTCGCGCAGATTCTCAATTCGCCCGCCGCCGCCAATTATGAATTACTGGTGGCCGGCCATACCGATTCCACTCCGGTGCACAACCAGTCGACCATCAGCAAAGGCCACAAGGACAACTGGTATCTGAGTTCGCACCGGGCCATCTCGGTGGCAGCTGCACTGGTACGTGATGCGGTGCAGCCGACGCGACTGGGTGTGGTTGGTTATGCCGATCAGCGCCCGGTGGCTTCGAATGCCAGTGAATCGGGTAAGGCTCAGAACCGACGCGTCGAGGTGCTGATTCTCCCGACCACTGTCCACAATAATCTGGCTGGAAATACCGGCAATGCGGTTACCGCCAGTGACCGGGTTAAGCCGGCCCCTGCCCGTCACAACAAGGACGATGTTCGCGATAACAAGGACGCCGTTCCCACCACCCCACCGATGAACAAGTAATTTTTTTACGTAAGCGATGAAAAAAGGTCCGGCGATTCTAAATCGGCCCGGGCCTTTTTCTTAAGCCGGATATGCGGACGCTAATGCACTCCGGATAACAGCTGATGGGCTCTTAAACCTGAACCCCAAAATGTCCCACGCCCGGCTGCGCGATACGCCGATAATCGCTCAGGGTCATGGTCACTGACTCGCCATGGGTTCCCGCTTGAAACGTCACGTTTTCGGCGTCGATGAGCGAATCATCCATGATGGTGGGTAAGCCAAAAATGGCGCCGATCGGTGGCTCCGCGCCCAGCTCACAGCCGCGAAAGATATCGCGCAGCCGCCTCTCTTCAGAAACTGTCAAGCGCTGAGCTCCCAATTCCCGCTGCAAGGAATTCAAATTGACCCGATGCGAAGCCGGTAAGGCACATAGAACCATTTGACCATCGGCTTCTACCAAAACCGGCTTGATCACATGCTTCCCGGAAATGTGCTGTGCATGCGCAAGCTGCTGCGCCGAATATGCGATGTCATGGTGCGAGAGGTGATAAGGAATCCCCATTCGGTCGAGATACGAAGGAAGGTTCATAAGGGCCTCCGCGTTAGGGTTAGGAAATCACTCTAACGCGCGACCCGATTAGGGCAATCAAAAAATCCGTTTGATTGCAAGCCTGAACAGCCCGGGCGAGCGGATGAGTAAAGGCGGTTCTACGCAGCAGCCGTCTCGGCAATGCGCCCGTGCGAATCGACCTGGTCGAACTTCACCGCGACGCGGCGGCTCACCCCCTGCTCCTGCATGGTTACCCCATATAGCACATCGGCGATCTGCATGGTCCGCTTGGAATGCGTGATCACGATGAACTGTGATTGCCCTAAAAACTCCTGCACGATCATATTAAAACGCTGGTTGTTGGCTTCATCCAATGCTGCATCCACTTCGTCCAGAATGCAAAACGGACTGGGCTTGCTCTTGAAGATGGACATCAGCAGCGCCACGCACGTCATGGTTTTCTCACCACCGGAGAGTTGGCTGATGGAAACCGGCTGCTTTCCGGGTGGGCGGGCAATGATCTCGATGCCCGCATCCAGGGGGTCAACGATCTGCCGCACCGGGGCCGAACCATCGGCTGACATTTCTCCTGCCACCGGCTCCAGTTCGGTTTCGAGGAAAATGTCGGCCTTCCCCCCCCCGAACAGCTTGCGGAACAATCCCTGAAAATGCTCGCGCACCGCCGCGAATGTCTGCTCAAATCGGATCGAGCTTTCACGATTGATCGTATCAATCAGCTCGGCCAGTTGGCGCTTGGATTCAGCCAGGTCAGCCAACTGGGTCTGGTAAAATTTTTCGCGTTCTTCCAGGGAATCCTGCTCACCGATGGCATCGACATTGATATTTCCAAGGCGGGCGATCTTCTCACGCAGTTGCCGAATTTCTTCCGACACGGCTTTGTAATCGATATCAGCGGGCTGGAATCCGCCCTCGGCGGCGTCGAGTTCCGCATGCCGCGCGGGCAAATCGAGTTGCATTTCTTCCATTGTGCGATGGGTCAATGTTTCCAGGCGTATACGAACCTCACCGCTGCGCAACTGCGTCTGGTGCAGCAGTTTTTCGATTTCAATGTGGGCTTCGCGGAGCACCTCGACACGGGTGGTTAAACCCTGGGTCGCCTGGCTGGCCTCAGCCACCTGGGTTTGAAGTTCGCCGGCCTGGGTGGTCAGGCGGGTTTGTGTTTCCTGGTGCTGCGCAACTGCCCGCTGCGCGCTTTGTAGGTCTGTTGCCACGTCTTCCCGCCGACTCGTCAGTGCCTTGATTCCATCGCTCACGCGTTGCAACTGCTGGACAAGTTCAGCTTGCGAAGCCGTCAAGCGCTGCACGTGTTGCCGAACCGCTATCTGTTTTTCCTGGGCCTGGCCCAGTTGCACCCGGGCGGCTGTGAGTTGTTCACCCCACTGCCCGAGATTGGCTTCCACCTGCTGCTGCGTCAGGATAAGCGCATTGGCCGATTCCTGTCGGCGCGTCTGCTCGATTTCAATTTGTTGGCGTTCTTCGGTCAGGCGAATCTGCCGTGATTCCAATTGGCCGATCTGTTCATGGAACGCCGCCAACTCTCGTTCGAGCACGGGCAGTTCTCTCCCCAGGGCGCTGCGTTGGTCGGTGTTTTGTGCCAACTGGCTGGTCAATTCCACGCGGGCAGTATTGGCATGGTAGATCGCATTTCGAAGTTGGTTTTGGGCTTCATCCAATTCCCTGGCCTGGGCGGTGCTCTGTGCCATCTGTTCGTTGAGCCGACCAATACGATCATCCACTTCGGCCAGTTGCAGCTTCAGCGCTTCGAGTTCTGAGCGTCGCGAGAGCAACCCCATCGCGGCATTCAGCGGCCCAGCGCGCAGGGTGCCATCGGCTTCCAACACTTCACCGTGCCGCGTGACATAGCGGTAACCGGCCGGCCCTGCGCCGCGCAGCGACGCCGCCGCTGCCAGATCGTCCACCACAACCGTTCGCCCGAGCAGGTGATAAGCCACCGCGGCATCAGCTGCATCGAAGCGGACCAGATCAGTTGCCAACCGGATGCTTTGCGGGTGCCTGTTCCAGTCGTATACGTCGGCATTGCCCGGTAACTGCAGGCCGTCGGTACACAGGATATTCACGCGCCCCGACAGTTCCTGGATGATCGCAGCCGCCTGTTGGGCACATTGAGAATCGGGTGTCAGAAGCCATTGATCGCTTCCATCGAGTGCGGCTTCAATGATCAAGGCATGATCAATGTCCACTCGCAATACGTCGGCCACCAGACCGCGTACAAATGCGAAAGCTCCATCGCGTTGCCGTAGCACTTCCTGCACTCCCTCGCTGACACCTTCGCGTCGCGCTTCGAGATCCTGCAGCAGGTTTTGCCGCGACTGCAAACCCGATCGGTGCTCCCGGGCCGCCCCCAGATTTTCGCCACTTTGTGCGATCTGTTTCCCCAGCGCCGCTGAGGCGCTGCGCTTTTCCTCCAGCGCCAATTGCCGCCCGCGCATCACATCGCTGGCGGCATCCACTTCGTGCTGCAGCAGTGTAGCCCGCGCAGCGAGGGCATCCTGTTCCCCAACAACCTGCCGCCTGCGGTCGGCAGTGCGCTGTTGCTGTTGAGCAAGATTACGACGTTCGATGTCAACCGCCCCCAGCGCGTTAGCCGTCTGCGCCGCTTTGCGCATCAATTCCAGGATGGTTGATTTGTCCTTCTCGATTGACTGGTTCAATGTCGCCAGCTGCAATTGCGCATCGCGGTAAGCCGCCTGGCGTTCTGTAATCTGCGCAGCCTGTGTTTGCAGCTCATCGGTCAGCAGTGCCAACTGTTCGCTTTCGGAGCACAGATTTTGGTCGGTTTCGTATGCCTTGGTTTGGATCGCCACATGATCGCGCTCAAATTGGGCCCCCTGGTCGGCGAATTGTTGCAGTTGCTGGGTGGCGTATTGCTGGCGATGCTGTGCCGATTCGATGGCCGCCGCTGCCTGCACCCGATCGTATTCCACGGCCTGCCGCCGCCGGGACAGATCTTCAAATTTTTGCCGCCGCTCCGCCAGCTCATTTTGGCAACGTGCCAAATCAGCGGCAGCATCATCGCGTCGAAATTCGGCCTCCTGGCGTTCTTGTTCCAGCCCGGCCGCCTGCTGCTGCAGGGTGTGAAACTCCTGAAGCACATAGCTCAAGCGCAGCTCGCCGAGCCGTTGCGAATATTCCTGATAGGTGCGGGCGCGCCCCGCCTGGATGCGAACGCCGCGCAATTGCTTTTGAACTTCGGCGAAGATGTCATTGACGCGCAGGAGGTTTTGATCCACCTTTTCAAGCTTGCGCTGCGATTCTTTTTTGCGCGCCTTGAATTTACTGATCCCCGCCGCCTCCTCGAAAATCAGCCGGCGCTCAGCGGGGTTGGCTTCCAGCAGTGCGGCAACTCGGCCCTGTTCGATCACGCTGTAAGCATCGACACCAACGCCGGTATCAAGAAACAGCTCGCGAATATCCTTGAGCCGGGACGATTGATTATTGAGCTGGTATTCGCTGACCCCATCGCGAAAGAGACGACGACCCACCGATACTTCGTCCTGCTCCAGGTTCAGCGTCCGCGAACCATCGTCACGCAACGGGTTTTCGAAGACCAGCGTCACCTCGGCCATGCCCGCGGGCTTGCGCGAAGCAGCACCATTAAAGATCACATCCAGCATCGCATCGCCGCGCAGGCTCTTGGCGGATTGTTCCCCCAGCACCCACTTGAATGCGTCGACGACGTTGCTCTTGCCGCACCCGTTGGGTCCCACGATGCCCGTGATGGGGGCATCAAACACGAACTCGGTTCGGTCGGCAAAACTTTTGAAGCCCTGAACGATCAGTTTTTTAAGACGCATGGATTACAGGTCCTCCTTGACCCGTTAAAGGCTTCGAAGCGGCCGCCCGCCATCAAACCATCGCCGGGCGCGGCTCGGTAAAGGTCACTTACCTGGCCGGCACGACCCCGAATTGCGCGGGGTCCGTGGCCGGCTGGGTGGTTGGCGCCTCCAGCACCTCCGGCACGCCGGGACTCTCTTCGATATCGTCAACCGTCGATGGCGCTTCCTGCATGACAAACGCTGCAGGAACATATCGCCGATCCGTTACGTCCACAACTTGTTTCTGATCCACCAGCCCGCGCACAATCGCCACGATGTCGCCGTAGGCAAACGACATGCGCGGCGTGGATTCATGATCGTCCTTGGGACCTTCGCCCGCCAGCAGGCGAATGATGGTCACCAGCTCCGGCGGGCTGACCGTCGTACGCGCGCCGCCATGAACATCCGTGCGATCGAAGATCGTCACCAGCTTGCGCTGATCAGAATTGCTGGTAATACTCAATTGGTGATCAAAGGCGGTAAACGTGAGCGGTAGCTGCAATGACAATCTGCGTCCAAACACCGCCAGGCGCGGCTCCCCGCTGCGCGCTGCCCACACCAAAGGCGGGCCTTTGGAATCGATCAAATCGAGTATGAACGCCTTCTCATTGACCGTATTTGAAAGCACATGAGCGTCACCATGCCGCGCTAATATGCGGTAGGCCTCCACCCGCGGTTGTGGATCATGACTGTCGAGCAGCTCTGCCAAAACATTGTCTATGTTCTGGCTCTTTCCAAGCTGACCCAACGTGTGGATCGCGGGAATCTGATAGGGGTTACCCGGCATGCGGGCGATCGCCATCAACCGTTCCTGCCCGGCAGGATCATGTAAAAATGTCGCCGCCTGCGCCGCAGCAAACATCACCTCCGGAGATGAGCTGGCGAGCAGCGGCCGGATGTAAGGCAGCGCCTGGGGGCCGATTGCTTCCCAGCAGTAGGCGATGTCCTGCAATGCCGCATTGGGGCGGATCGCTTCACCGGCCAACAAGCGCGCTTGCGCCAGCAAAAAATCGGGGGAATTATTCACATACGTGTGTGTCGCCACCCCCAGAAAACGCTGCCAATCCCCATTAAAAGAACGCGGCACGTACAAGTGAATGAAAGCCTCATCCTGTCCTTCAGCGACCACAAAATCGCTGAGATTCACCGTGCTGGGCCGGTCGGCGACTCCCTGGAAGCGCTGATTGAGCCGCTGCACAATCAGGTTGGCAGTGCTCCAATCGGGCTGGCGAACCCGCAGGTCCAGTGGCCGATCCTTGGCGACCATGCCCCCATTGAGGATCGTGCCATTGCGCAACCCCGTATCAGTCGGGCGCGTGGCACTTCCATTCAACGCATAGCTGGGGTTTACAAAAACCTGACCCTCGCCCCATGCCATTACGTTGACCGCCCCGCCCGGGTCAAGCGGGTTGGCACCGTTCACCCGCAGTTCGGTCCCGTACAACACGCCGTGCGCCAGACTGCGGGTGTTGTTACCCGGCATGACGTTTACCTGAATATCAAATCGCTGCCCCTTGCGCGCCCCGGGCTGAAGATTACCCCCCACCAGCACAATGCCCACGCGCGGGTCGGCAAGCACCTGCTCGGTGTTGACCTTCTTAAAGGCTCCACCCCCGCCCGAAGCCCAGCCGTGTACCTGCATCTGCTTGACGATCCAGTCGTGCACCGCAGTGGGGGCACTGGTATCGCCCGTGTTCCGCAAGTTCACCACCAGCCCATACGATGTCACCACGAAAGGGTCGATGCTGTCGGGGTCGGTCAGCTCCCAGATCGTGCCCCTCATATAGGCCGGCACGCCCGTCTTCCTTTCGAGCGTGGCATACCGCGGTGTGTTTTTAACCGGGGCCTGAGACCCGCAGCCGCCGCCTGCCATCACGAACGCGAACGTGCTGATCATCAGCAGCAATGAGCGTGGACAAAGCTGTCGCATCAAGGGAGTCTCCACATCGTGGGTTATCGGACCAAATTATCCAGCGGCTTGAATCGCGGCGGTTACACCCGCAGTTACCTAAAAAGCAAGGTTACATCCGGAACCCGCATGGGATCCCTACTTGCGGCATACAGATCAACCACCGGCACCCGCTAGGACGCTATTGCTGGAGCGACTTGATGACCACCATCATCTTGCGCCTCTGCATTCTTGGTTGGTTGAGATTCTTCCGCTGCATGCGCAGCTTTGCGCCTGCCCCGCATCCGCCCCGACTGACCATTTCTTGACCCGTTGCCAGCCGATCCCAGCCCGGTGACGTCGACCCGGCCCCGCTCTTGCGCGGTGGATTGGTTACGGCTGGATTGGTTACGGGTGGACTGGTTCCCGGCGGAATCATTTCTCGCCGATTCGGTCCCGCCGGATTCGCCTCCCGCCGGAATTTTAGCCTGAAGCGTCGCAGCGGCTGCTTTTTTCTCGTCGATGAACAACCGCCCCTGCCCCGGAACATCGTAATGCTGGGCATTGATCACCGCCATCGACTCCTTCACCAGCTCCTCAAGCGTCTTAAACTCTCGATAAACGCTGGCAAATCGCACATAAGCCACTTGGTCGAGCCGTCGCAGGCGATGGGTGACTTCCTCGCCGATCAACGCACTGGGAACCTCTTTATCATGGGTTTTGAAAAGTTCCTCTTCGACTTCGTCGACCAACAGTTGCAACTGATCGATCCCCACTGGCCGCTTATAACAAGCTCGCTCCAATCCATTTAAGAGCTTCTTGCTGTCCCACGGCACCCGGCTGCCATCCTTCTTCACCACCACCAGCCGAATCGGATCCTCAATGCGCTCATAAGTGGTGAACCGCTTATGGCACTGCTGACACTCTCGCCTGCGGCGAATGGATCGTCCATTGTCACAGGTTCGAGAATCCTTGACTTGCAGCTTATCTTTATCAGCGTCGCAAAAAGGACAGCGCATGGGTAACGGTGAAGATAACGTTTTTCCGGGCGATTGGAAGTAGAAAGCTCCGTGATTATCGGGTGCTCACGGGTATGCCTGCGAGCTTCCGAGCAAGATAACGATCTAATGATAATCGACGATGTGCCGCTGTTACTGCACACTTCGAGTTGGACCCGGACGCAAACTCTGAATAGGCAAATCGAGTTGGACTTGGTCGGCCACAAAAAGTCAGTTTCCGGATCCCATCTGCTGCTCGTACGCCTGGCGAACGAGGCCGATGACGTAGGGCAATTCCACCAACGAAGTCAGAGCAACTTCGACATCGCCGTTCCCCCAGCGTCCCAAGTTAGTGAAATCCTTGCAAATACCCTTCGGATCGCTGATGTCTGAAAACGCCAGATTGAGCGACAAACGAAGGCGCTTCAATTGCGGGACAACGTCCACGAAGTTTGTTTCCGCCTTATAAGCAACATAGAGCTTCAAGAACTCTTCGCTCACGCATGGATCAAGAGCCAGAACTTCCTTTCGAAAGTTCTCGAAAATCGGCTGCAAGGGCCCGACAGCAAGATATGGGTGGTCCTCTATGGTGTATCCTGACACCGCAGCCTTCGGTTTGTACGCATTTAGAACGTCGGCAGGTAGATGCGGAACCGGCCAGACATCGAGCGCGACGCCCGACAACTTTTCCGCGCGCGCCGTTATAGTCTCTTCGTTCCATTGGTCGATTTGGCCCAGGCCTTGATTTAGCTTTAGGGGACTGACTTTG
>JBBSFP010000081.1:0-8659 GCA_038238625.1 Tepidisphaerales bacterium | reverse complement strand
GTGCTCCACCGGGTGATCGTTGCCGGCCACGCGCTCTTCACGTCCCACGCTGCCGCGCAGCAGCGGCTCCATTAACAATTCCAGCCCCGTGCGCCCGATCAGGTCATTCTTGTAATAACGCCTCATGTCGTCCCCCCCCACGTTGGGATCGCGCTCCAGATCCTCTCGGGTAACGGCGGACAAATGACCCAGCAGGTTGGCGGCGCAGGTGCTGGCCGGTTCGGTGTAAAGGCGATGGGTGCTTTTCTTGAGTTCCAGCCCGGGCAAGTGTTCCAGATTTCGATCCAGCTCGTTGTAGACATCGGAACTGATGGCCCGCAGCACCACATGCGTCGACATCTCCTCCCCCACCGTCACCTCAAACTGTTCGGGCTGCGGCTCGGCCTGCTCATCTTCGCCGATCAACCACTTGTACCAGGGCTTGGGCTCATTGCGTTGGGTCAGCACCTGCTGTTCGTGCTTGCTCATTGCTTGCTGGTAGCGCTTGTACCAGACCGCGCGCTGTCGCAGCATGACACGGGCCTGAATGTCCTGGCGCACATCCAGAATCTCGTCTAGGGATCTCCCGGAAACCTCTGCCAGCGCCGGCCACATGGCGTCGATATCCGTCGATACCTGGGCAATTTCGGCCTCCAGATTTTCAGTGCGATGGGCGCGATCGCCCCACTGCTCGGGCTTACTTTTCAGCCGATCCCGGGCCATGTCTTTCATCCACCGGGGGTCTTTGATAATTGCGCGGTAGTCGACGGCGGCATTAATGCAGGCCACGTCGCTGGCAAGCACGCGGCCGGTGCGGTCGAGGATCTGCCCGCGCGTCGTTTCCAGCAGTGTCGAGCGTTTCAACGTCTCGGCGGACTTCGATTCCCAATCGCCGCGCTGCAACACCTGCAACTGCACCGCGCGCGCCAGCAGCACCCCAGCGATCATCACCAGAAACGTCAGGATGATTTTCAGTCGACGCTGAAACATCGAATGGCACTCCGTCGCACACTCACCGAATTTCAAACGTTTACGACCAGCGCGGCCCGGCACTGCGGATCACCCGGGTTCGGCTGGCGGCACGCACCGTGCGGAACCCGAAATAGCGGGTCATACGCTGCAGAATCCCCAGCACCACCGGCGCTGCCAGCGCCGTATATAAGACGCCCAGCAACTCCCGTCCCACGGGTAAACCGGCCTCATTTAACTTCCGCCTGAGCAGGCCATAGATCCATGCATGCATGAGCAATGTCACCGCGCCCAGCAGGCCACAGACGAGCCCCAGAAATGCGTGAGTAAGTGGGTGATTGCGATAGACCACATCCTGGGCGTTAACCACCAGCAGTGCCACCAGCGCATATTCAACGGCTGAAACGCCCAGCGGTTGAAGCGTCATCAGATCCTGTATGAGACCCAGGATAAAACACGCGAGCAGCGCAACCTTGCGCGGGGCGTTGAGGGCGATAAACACTGCCCCCAGCAACACAATGGCGGGGTGGGCGGCGGTGGCGCTACCGGCGTGAGAGATGCCGATCTGCACCCCGATCAGCAGGTAAGCGAGAATGAAAAAAGCACTCCAACGCATTGTTTTTTCGACACTTCCAATCCAGCGCGCCGCGTGGACGCTCGACTGATCTAATGCACGCTCTTATCCAGCACCATCACCTCGCGCAACCGGCCCAGGTCCACCAGCGGGGTTACTACGATCTCCGCAAATTTTGGATGTCGCGCATCAGGACCGATCGCCGCGATGCGCCCAATCGTCTGCCCCTGCACCACCGCAGGCCATCCATCGGGGTCGTGCAATAGCACGCGATCGCCCTCGGTGAGTTGGTATTCCTTCACCTGTTCCAGGCTCAATTGTGAAATCAGCATCTTCCCTTTGCCGTCCCCCCGGGCCGATGTGGGGGGCGCGGCCAACTCCTGCAGCGCGATATTCTCTGTCGATTGGTTGATAAATCGCGCGAAAGTCACCGTCAGGTGAAAGCTGCGATCGGTGATCAGCCGCACCCGAGCTTCACCCGGTCCGGTATGTTCCACCTTGCCAACGATTCCCTCCGGCCTCAGCACGGGCATCTGCTCTGACAGATGCAAAAGCGTACCGATGGTTTCGGAAGTGATCAGCAGCGATTGATGTTCGCCACTGTCGCCACCGGAAACTTTGAACGGTTCGCAAAAAGGTGCCAGGTTCCCCATCTTGTCGGTTTCGGCGACGCGCTTGTAGATGTCATCCAATTCAACTTTCAGATTGCTGACGTTGTTTCGCAGCGCTTCATTTTCAATCTTCAATTGGTCGAGCGTCTGGGTGTTTCCCTGGTCATCCCGGGCCGCAGGTCTGGAAAAAAGATGATCGTGCAGCGCCATTGTGATGCCCCGCACCGGCGCACTCACGGGCACAAACAAAATATCCAGCTTACCTTTGAAGCGGTCCCCGGCGGTGGGCAGAACCAGGGCACTGGTTATCCCCATTGCCATCAGCAGCCAAAAAACACGGTTGAATCGCATGCTTCACGCGCTCCGCATGCTATAGATCGTCGGCGTCGCTCTCCATCGTATCTTTCCACAGCTCCAGGTTTTCCAAGTAAACACTGGTGCCGCGCGCCACGCATGTGAGCGGATCCTCTGCGAGCTTTACTTCCAGCCCCGTTGAATTGCTGATCACCTTGGTTAACCCCCGCAGGAGTGAACTGCCCCCGGCCATGGTGATGCCATTCTCGACAAGATCGGCAGCCAGTTCTGGCTCGGCGAGTTCCAACGTGCGTGTAACGGCGTCCACAATCGCGGTGATCGGTTCCTGCAAGGCCTGGCGAATTTCTTCGGAAGTGACAATGGTCTTGCGAGGCAGGCCGCTGATCATATCGCGGCCGCGCACTTCCATGCTCGGCTCGTTGTCATCCGTTGCCGCTGCCGATCCGATTTCGATTTTGATGCGTTCAGCCATCGGCTGCCCGATCGCCATGTTGTAGGTTTTTTTCATGTGGTCGATGATGGCATCGTCAAAATCATCTCCGGCCACGCGCACCGACTCGCATACGCTGATGTCTGCCAGGGAGATGATGGCCACTTCTGTGGTGCCTCCGCCGATGTCAACGATCATGCTGGCGGTAGGCTCGGTGACCGGCAGGCCCGCACCGATGGCCGCCGCCATGGGCTCTTCCACCAGGAACACCCGCCGCGCCCCGGCGCGGGTTGCCGAATCCAGAACCGCGCGCTTTTCGACCGCCGTAATGCCCGATGGAATGGCAATGACAACGCGCGGCCCAATAAATTTGCGCGAGCCATGCACCCGGCGGATGAAATACTTCAGCATCGCCTCGGTGATGTCAAAATCGCTGATGACGCCATCTTTAAGCGGGCGAATCGCCGTAATGGATCCGGGTGTTTTCCCCAGCATTTCCTTGGCCACTAAACCGACGGCCTGCCCGTTCTGCAGCACATGGTTGGTCCCTTTGCGCACCGCAACCACGGAGGGTTCGTTGAGAACAATCCCCTCGCCTTTGACGCAGACGAGCGTATTGCACGTTCCCAGGTCGATCCCCATGTCGACGCTGAACATGGCTCGCAGCCAATCAAAAATCACACTTCACGCTCCACTCAATTCTGAAATACCCGGTGATCGGATCGCAGGGTGGCAGATCCGCCCGGGCAATGCCGGAAGGTAACGCGTGCGTGGCGATAGAGCAAATAAAGGGGCGTGTCGCGTGTTGTCAGAACGTGCCCGAAGTGACGAACGTCCCCCCCATCTGCCCCGGCTAAAATGTGGTGCATCCATAGCCACCACGGCCAATGGCGTTATGCTCTCATGCGCGATTCCAATGCGATGCGGCAGGGTGTCTGGTTCTTTTGAAATCCCTTCGGGAGTGCGACATGAAACGTCTATTCTGCGCCGTAATTCTGGCTATCGGATTGTTCGGGCTGCTGGGTGCAAGCAAGGTGCAGCCCAGGAAGCCTGCTGAGGCGGCGGATTTTCCACCGGGGGCATTTTCGGATGGGGGACAATATCACCTCTCCGATTTCCGGGGAAAATTGCTGGTGCTTTTCTTCTATGAGAATGATTGCCCTACCTGTAAAGGCACCATTCCCGATCGCAACAAAATTGTTGCCCAGTACAAAGATAAACCGGTGAAGTTCATTGCCATCAGCCCGCATGAGCCGATGTCGGCGGTGAAGGGGTACATCCTTGAGACCCATCTTGCCATGCCGGTGTTTGCCGATCCGCTTAACGTCATGGAATCGCTCTATGACCAGAAGATATCGCTGCATAACATTTTTCAATTCCGCATCATCGGGCCGCAGGGAAACATCATTTCCAACTTCATGGACGCCAGGAGCATTGATGCCGCACTGGCCGGCGCGAAGTGGAAATATAAGGATGGCGGTTTTGATCCGGCTCTATCGCAGGCGATCGATCTGTTTGAATGGAACCAATACGAAGCCGGCATGCGGTTGCTGCAGCCACTGCGCAAGTCGAGCAGCAAGGCGGTCGCCGCCAGCGCCGAGAAGCTCTACCAGGCGATTCACGCCGAGGGCGATACATGGAAGGCCGACGCCGATGCGGCCCTCGGCAGTGATCCGGTGAAGGCCTTCGACCTCTACACGCGCCTCAGCAGCGTGTTCGATAAAGATGATCTTGGAAAAACCGCGGGCGAAGCGTTGAAAAAATTGAAGGACGATAAGACGGTGAAAAGCGAACTGGCGGCGCGGGAGCGTTATGCCCAGCTCTATACCGTCCTGCCGCGCGCGGATGCGAAGCAAAAGCCGGAGGCGGTGGCCTTCTGCAAGCAGATCGCCGAAAAATTTCCTAATACCCCGACTGCCGAAAAAGCCAGTCGCCTGGCGGATGCCCTGGAGCACGCCCCGGTACCTGGGGAGTGAAGCAAACCTCAACCGATGGCTGGCGATCCCTGTCCGGAGCCCGCCATTCCCCGCAGCGCTGCATCCATCGCCCGCGCGTAGGCCGGGCCATCGCACAAGGGCGATTGCACGAGCCGCTGTCGAAGCGATTGGCGAAGGTCGGCCAGCGAGGGGAGGTCGCTGGCGAGTTTGATCGCGATGGCGACGTACTCGGCGGCTGATTGGGCAATCAGCGTCGATAACCCCAGGTTCATCGCAATGCTCACGCCCCCACGCGATACCGGCGTTTGCCCGGCCAGTGTCACCACCGGCACGCCCATCCAAAACGAATCCAGGCTGGTCATGTGGCCGGTGTAGGGGAGCGGGTCAAGGCCGATGTCAATCGCATCGTATTCGTGAATAAATTGCGCCATTGGAGCCCGGCCTACCAGTTGGATGCGCTCGCGCTCGATGCCATGCAGGGCAAACTGTTCCAACATATATCCCTGAGATGTGGTGCTGCCATCGCCGGGCAGATGGCCGTGCAGGCGCATTTTGGAATCGGGAACCGCACGCAGGACATCGCACCAGAGCGCGATCGTCTGGGCGTTCACCTTGTACATGCTATTGAGCGAGCCGAAGGTGATTTGCCCCCGCGCTCGGGCAGGGAGCGCCACGATCGGGGCATCGGTCGGCGAGGTGTAGCACCAGTAACAATTGGGCAAACGAATCAGCCGCTCGACGCCAAAGCCTTCGGTCTGGCCCAGGGGATCGAGGTAGGGATCGGTGATGCGAAAATCGATCGCCGCAAGGCCCGTGGTGGCGGCGCAGCCCAGGTGGGTGGCCTGCACCGGGGCGGGTTTCATTGCGAACACACCCAGCCGGTTGCGGGCCATGTGGTGCGAAAGATCGACCAGGATATCGATGCCATCGGCACGTATCCGCTCAAACACCTGCGCATCGCTCAGGCCGTGGATAGGTCGCCAATGGTCCACCAGCGACCGCAGCCGCGCGGTGTGATGATCGCTGGCGCGATTGTCGGCATAGCAGAAAATTTCAAACGCATCGCGCTGGCGGTATTGCAACATCGGTTCGAGGTTCCGGCCGACCACATGTTGGCAAAAATCCCCTGAAACATATCCCACCCTCAGACGCCCGGTGCGTAGCGTGGGGGGGGGTGATGGCAAGCGGCGCTTCGCCATGCCAACTGCCCACGCGGCATGCTCGCGCAGAATCGCCGGTCCATCATGATCGGGCGAAAAGTGCAGCATGTAGAGCTGCCCATCAGATGCGGATTGATATGCGGGATCATGCGCCAGCGCCGCGCGATATGCCTCCAGCGCTGCGGCGGACTGCCCCTGCATCGCCAGCGTGTCCGCCAATCCACAATAGGATTCTGCGACCGTATCCCCCAGCGCAATCGCGCGGCGATAGGCCTGTACCGATTCCACCAGGTAGCCGGCATCTTTGAACGCCAACCCCAGGTGGCACCACGCCTGCGCGAAATCGCCCCGGGAATCTATTGCCCGCTGATAGCTTGCAATGGCCCCCGCATGATCGCCGCGCGCATGCAGCGCGTTGCCCAGGTTGTGATGCGCCTCCGGCAGATCGGGCGTCAACTGTAGCTGGATGGCATACTCCGCGATCGCCTCATCCAGCCGACCCAATGCCTCCAATGCGGCGGCCAGATTATTGTGGGCCTGCGGATGGTCACCCTGCAACGCGATTGCCTGCCGAGCCGCCCCCGCCGCTTCTTCAAACCGCCCTGCTGCCTCCAGCACGACTGAAAAAGTGCTGTAATACTCCGCCTCCATGGGGTCCAGCGCCAGCGCGCGTTGCAGCAGGTCGATTGCCATTTCTGTCTGGCCAGACTGGTGAGCCAGCAAGGCCAGCCCATGCCACGCTTCTGATTCATCCGGATCGAGGGCCAGCACCTGCCGATATGCGGCCTCCGCCTCCAACAGTCGGCTCGACAGATGATGCTCCAGGGCCTGCTCGATGGCCAGATCGATGTCGGGTGTGCTCATGCTCAACTCCGTGACTCTTGAAGGGGAATGTTGAGTGGAAATGATTTGGACGTGGGGGACGTGTCAGCAATGTTGTGCAGGGGGCGATGTTACCCCATCGCCACCCCAACCGGCTCGGGGGTTTCGATTAACTTCGACGCGGGGTGCAGCTTATCCTTAAGGAAATGCCCGGTATAGCTGTCGGCGGCCTGCACGATCTTTTCCGGTGGGCCGACCGCCACCACACGGCCCCCCCCATCGCCTCCGTCCGGACCCATGTCGATAATCCAGTCGGCACACTTGATGACATCCAGGTTGTGCTCGATCACCAGGATCGTGTTGCCCATATCCGCAAGGCGATTCAGCACGTTCAGCAGGTTGTTGATGTCCGCAAAATGCAGCCCCGTCGTGGGTTCGTCCAGCACATACAGGGTTTGCCCCGTGGCACTTTTGCCCAGCTCGGTGGCCAGCTTGATGCGCTGCGCTTCGCCACCGCTGAGCTGCGTGCTGGGCTGACCGAGTTCAACATATGACAGCCCGACATCGTTGAGCGCTTTCAGCAGTTGATAAATCCGCGGGAAGTTCTCGAAAAAAACCATCCCCTCTTCAACGGTCATCTTCAGCACCTCGGCGATGGTCTTGCCTCGGTAATGGATCTGCAGCGTCTCTGCGTTGTAGCGCGTGCCATGGCAGATTTCGCAATTCACGTAAACATCCGGCAGAAAATGCATCTCGATCTTCTTGGTGCCCTGCCCCTGGCATGCCTCGCAGCGCCCACCCTTCACGTTAAAACTGAACCGCCCGATCTCGTAGCCACGCAGCTTACTCTCACGCGTGGCGGCAAATGCGCGACGAATGTCGTTGAACACACCCGTGTAGGTCGCCGGGTTTGAACGCGAGGTACGCCCGATCGGGCTCTGATCGATCTCGATCACCTTGTCAATGTGCTGCAATCCCGATAGCTGGCGATGTTGCCCAGCCTTGACCTTGGAGTTGTAAAGTTTGCGCTTGATCGCCGGCAAAAGCGTTTGATTGATAAGCGTCGACTTCCCGCTACCGCTCACGCCCGTGATGCAAATCAGCCCGCGCAGGGGGATGGTCACATCCACATTTTTGAGGTTATTGGCGCGGCACCCCTTGATCTCCAACGCCAGCCTGGACGACACCGCCCGCCGAATCGCCGGTGCCACTATGTTCGCTTCACCCGTGAGATAGCGCACGGTGAGGCTTTGCCGCTGGTCGAACACCGCCGGCACCGGACCATGGGCCACGACGTTGCCACCATGCGCCCCGGCCCCCGGACCGATGTCGATCAGGTGGTCGGCGGCGCGGATGCAGTCTTCATCGTGCTCTACGATGATCACGGTGTTTCCCAGATCTTTGAGACGGCGGAGCGTGCGAATCAGCCGCGTGTTGTCACGCTGATGTAAACCAATGGTCGGCTCATCCAGCACATAACACACCCCCACCAGCCCGCTGCCCACCTGCGTTGCCAGCCGGATGCGCTGCGCCTCGCCGCCGCTGAGCGTGTGCGTTTTGCGATCCAGTGTGAGATAGGCGAGTCCCACATCATTCATGAATCCCAACCGGGCGGAGATTTCGCGAATGATCGGCTCTGCCACGCGCGACTTTTCTTCGCCCATCCGCAATCGCTCAAAGAACGCGCGCGCCCCGCTGACAGTCATGCCCACCACATCCTGAATGCTGTACCCCGGCAGGTGCGGCCCAGTGCCGCTGGCTCCCACTCCCGTGCCAGGTATTCCGTCGCCGGACTTCCCACGCCCGCCCGCGCCGTTGCTGTTCGGAGCAGTTGACCCTTCGTCCTCACGCAGATGCAGCCG
>JBBSFP010000080.1:0-8672 GCA_038238625.1 Tepidisphaerales bacterium | reverse complement strand
GGTTGAAGGTGACGCCGCGCGACTGGGTGAACGCCGGTGCCAGCAGGGTGCCTCCCGGCCCGAGCACCTCTAGCAGCGCGGCAACGACCGTTGCGCCGCCGCCGATGACAGGGCCCAGTTTAGAAAGCGAACTGTGAACCATCACATCCATGCCGGCCTGGAGACCAAGCGATTTTAGATCGGCGACTAATCGATCCTGTGTGATGGCGATATCAGGATCGAGCAGATCGAGGAACCCGAGGGTTTGCATGCCACGGATAAACCCCAGAAACTTGGCGACGGTTACCGGCTGTTTCCATTCGATGCGTGCCAGCTCCAACACCTGGGATACGGTGCGATTGCCATCCGCCCAGTAATGCCCCCATTTGCGAATGGCCGACATTGCTTCGTCCAGGGGTGGAAAGATGTTCTCAACGGTAATAGCCAGCGGCGCGCGGCGGACTGGGATGCATTTCAACAACCGCTGGGATTCCTCATCGATTACTTCCGGGGCGGCGGGGGGGGGAGATGCGCTTTGGGATACCTGGCCATCCGCATGCACCGGGGTGGGTACATCGTCCACCGCCTGCGAAAACTCGGCGAATCGGCTCAAGAGGTTCGCGCGATTGCCATTCCAGACAAACCGCATCGCGCGCTCAATTGATGCATCGTGCTGAGCCTTGATAAAACGGCGCTGGCTTGCAATCTCGTCGGTGTTGCCGGTCAGTGCCTGCATTCGACCGATGGTTGTCTGGGTGTCCCACTCGGCGAGTTCGATTGCTTCGGGCGTCCCGGCATCTGCCAGGTAATACAGGTACGCTGCCATTGACGTGACCGTCAGCGCCAGGCCCCGCGGCCAGAGGTGGTCGGGCGTGTCGGCGGAGCTGTGATATCCAGCGATGGGGTGATTGGTAATCCACGGACATGGAAACCCGTATTTTGGATCGCCGATCAACGTGTCTTCGGTAGAGAGAAACGGGCGGCGTGTGTAAACATAACCGGCATCGTCAAGCTGCATGGCCGCCTGGATGAACCGATCGCCCACCTCGTTAACGAACCCGGCGGACGAGGGCACAGTGGCGTACCAGCGAAGATTGTTTTTGCAAACATCCGGATGGGCACCCACGATGTCGATATCAACCCCTGCAAGCGGGGATTGGAAGCGCGGATGATTTTCGAAGTAGTGGAAAAACCCGTAACACTCGAACCCGTTGACGAGCCGAATAGAACGTCGCGGCGGCGGAATTTTTCCGGCAGCGATCAAGGTGTTAAGCATCCGCGCGATTTCGATGCAGACCGCCACGCCTGAAGAATTATCGAGTGCCCCCGGTTCACAGCTATGGGCAAGCGCCCAGATCTCCGATTGCGGATCATCGCGTCCTGGCACGATGCCACTGATCACATCGTGGGAACCGACGTACCTTCGGATGTCTGCCTTGACGCGCAGGGTCAGTTTTCCATGCTGAACGGCGAGGGCGCGCAGGGCATCACCCTCGTTGGCGGATAATACAAACCCGACGGGGCGCGCCACCGCATCGCGCAGCGGGTTTCCGCCCCAGCCGAAGCGCACCCACGCCGTTGCATCCGGGCGATCTGTCACCAGGGGATCGAAGATGATCGCAGCCGCGCCCTTTTCGTAAAATCGCGCACGATAGGCGCGCGGATCGAGTCGGCTGAGTACGATTTTTCCACGCAACCAGTTCGCCGGCAGGCGGCTTAGCCGTTCCTCTGTGTCGATCACGGTAAGATCGCCCACCAGACCCTTTTCGTCGGTGCCGTTGCCCCACATGATCAGTTGCCAGGGGTTTGCCTGATAATCGATGAGCCGTTTTTCGATGGGAGCGATGATGTCCACTGTTCCGCTGCGCAGATCAGTCGCTTCTGGAACGATCCATTTGCCCGAGCCCTGGCTGCCGCCAGTGGGCGCGGTGTAAATTTCGGTCTGCGCTCCGGCCAACTGGTAGGCGTCTACGAGCGTCCGCGTCGTTCGATGAAAATGATCAAAAGAGTTAAAGCGTTCCGTATTTACAAGGGCATTGACGTTGGCGATGATCTGCTGTGTATCGACGGCGGCGTGAAATATCGGTATGAATTTTTCGGCGAAAGCGACGACGGAAGCGGCCGGTAGGGGAGCGGCGGTTTGCATGCGTTCAATTTTAGCACCTTCCCCATGCGATAACAGGCGATCAGCGACTCAACACTGACCGCCATTTGGAGAATCCATGCGTTTGGCATTTATTGGTTTTAGACATGGCCACATCTTTTCATTCTACGATCACCTTCTTAAGGACAAGCGTGTCAGCATCACGGCTGCTTGTGAAGACGATGCGTCCACCGCATCAAAGATTCGCGCTGAAGGCAAGGTTCGGCTGACTCACGAAAGCCACAGCGCGCTCCTGGATAATGCCGAATGCGACGCAGTGGCCATAGGGGATGTTTATGGGAATCGGGGGCAATTGGTGATCGAGGCATTGCGGCGGGGCAAGCACGTCATCATCGATAAACCGATCTGCACCCGGCTCTCAGAATTGCAGGAAATCGAAAGGCTGTGCGCGGCGGGTCAACTGCACATCAGCGCGTTACTGGATACGCGTGGCAGCGGAAGCGCGCGCACCGCCCGTCGACTGATCGCCGAAAATGCTATAGGCGATGTGCAGACGGTTAACTTTTCCGCACAACATCCCCTTTTATTGGGCAAACGCCCGGAGTGGTATTTCGTGCCGGGAATGCAGGGTGGCACGATCAATGATATTGGCATTCACGCGTTTGATTCGATTCCGTGGATGACCGGTCGGCGAATTGTTGAATCGGTGGCGGCGCGGGCGTGGAATGCGCGCCTGCCGGAGTTCCCGCACTTTCAAGACGGGGCGCAGATCATGCTGCGTCTCGACAATGGCGGGGGTGTTCTGGGCGACTTGTCTTATCTCGCGCCGGATGCGCTGGGATATTCGGTGCCTCAATATTGGCGGATGACGTTCCACGGCGCGGGGGGCGTCATCGAGTTTAATTCGAAGTCCCAGGCCGTCACGCTGGTTCGCAGCAAGGACAAGGAGCCGCAGGAGATCGCGCTGGAAAGCGCTGATCATTTCATCGCGTGGGAATCATTTTTGCGCGAGACCGGATTTGTCAAAGAACCGCTGACGCCCCTGCACCTGACCACGCAACAAACCATCCGGGCTTCACGGCTGGCGCTGCGGATTCAGGAAGCCGCCGATCAAAATCAATGTCACGTGGCGCTTTAAATTCGCTATTCAACCATGCAGCCAGCGATTGTTCGTATATGTGGCGTGGCCTTCGCAGCGTTGCTGCTTGGCATGGCGGCCTGTCCGGCCTTCGCGGACGTCATAGTTAAGCGGGATGGCACGGTCATTCATGGCAAAGTGTCGGTGGCCACCGATGCGCTGCGCGTGGTAGACGGCCGCGGTCAGATCATTGATGTGCCCCTGGATCAGCTGACGCAGTTGGCACTCACCGAATCTGTGTCGACTCAACCGCCGGCGAAAACCCCAGCAAGCCGGCCCGGCCAGACCACTCCGGTGCAGCTCGTAACCGAAGGCGGGGTATGGCTCAACCAGTCCCCGGACGATGCGCTCAACGGGCTACCGGCAATCACCCAAACGGGTACCGATATCCTGGCGTTCAGCGATGCCCGCTCGCGCGCCGTGCCGGCAGATGATGTGGCATTCTCCGGGCAGCTCACATGGGATCTCGGTGCCACGCCGGCAGCGGATCAGAGGCAGCTTGACTCGCTAAGCATCTGGATCGCCGCCGGTGATCCAAAACGCAGCGATTATGCCGGTGAACTTGCCATCAGCGTGGACGGTAAGGAGTACTTTCCGGTCAATGGCAGCGCTGCGGCGGTCACGTTTCCCGGCCTCGCGCAAGCGCCCTTTAACCATGTGGTATACAACTTTGCCCCGGGGGCTGTAGTCGAGTTCCGCTACTTGCGATTCGTTGCCGACACCCCTGAGGACAAAGAAAGCACGCGATTCGTGGAGATCGATGCGTTCGTGAGTCGGGCCGCGCCCGATCCCATGCGGGTCACGGGAATTGTCACCCGTGATGGATCGCGCATCGTCGGTGAGATTCGCGCTGCCGATGCACAGGGTGTTCGATTCATCGGTCCCGATGCCCAGGAGCACGCCGTGCCTATCGAGCAACTTTCGCGCCTCATGTGGTATCGCGTTTCCGGGGAGGTGTTCGCCAAGCTGCCCCAGGGGTCCGGAGGAGCGTTGCTGCGCAGCGGTGATTTTTGTGAGGGCGATTTGAGGTCAATTGAAGCGGGGAAGTTGCGCGTCTCATCGGTGACGCTGGGTCTGAAGGCATTCAATATAAGCCACGAAATGGCGGCCTTTGTTTTCAACCATAACGACGGAAGTGAAACCTGTGGCCGTCCACGTAATGCTCGGTCCAACCCCGTCAACCAATGGACCGTGCAGCTGCTGGATGGATCGCGGTTGCTCTGTAGCAAGGTGTCGGTTACGCCGTCGGAAATGGTAATGATCCAGCCAGCGCTGGGAGAACTTCATGTCCCCTGGGGTCGGGTATCTTGGATCAGACGAACTGAACCGCAACCCACGGCCGCGATCAAGTGAAACACTCTTCGGGCGGTGTTACACTCCCGCACATAGGACAACGGCGGCCCGTCCTTAACGTCCCGGGGCTTGCTGAACAGAATGGCCCCATATCATGTTGAGCAAGACCTTCACGGCAAAGTCCAACGATTCCCGACGCATTAACCTGATGGGGATGCCGTTAGATGCTTTACGCGAAAGCGAGGCGGTGAAGCACATTATTGAGGCGGCATCGGCGCATCAAGGAGGGTGGGTGATCACCCCAAACCTCGACCAGATGCGGCTGTTTTGCGCCCGCCCAGAACTCCGCGAAATGTATCAGCAGGCAGATCTGGTCGTGGCGGATGGAATGCCCCTGGTGTGGGCCAGCCGGTTGCAGAAAACCCCCTTACCCGAACGGATCGCCGGGTCAAGCCTGATCTTCTCGCTTAGTGCGGCCGCGGCAGCATCGGGATTGAATCTTTTTCTTCTGGGTGGCAATCCCGGCGCGGCTGATGGGGCGGCGGAAGAATTGCGCCGACGTTACCCGGGCATCTCCATCAGTGGTACCTATTGTCCGCCCATCGGTTTTGAAAAGGATCCGAATCAGCTCAGGCTTATTCAGGATGCAGTCGCTGCCGCACGGCCCCGAATCGTATTTGTGGGACTGGGCTTTCCCAAGCAGGAGAAGCTGATCGGCCACCTGCGCAAGACCCTGTCGGACGTGTGGTTTTTGGGCGTGGGCGTGAGTTTTAGCTTTGCCAGCGGCGAAGTGAAACGCGCTCCCCGCTGGATGCAAAAGAGCGGTCTTGAATGGATGCACCGCCTGGCCCAGGAGCCGGGGCGACTATTCAGCCGCTACATTCTGCATGACCTGCCATTTGCCGCCCGGCTATTCAGCTCCGCCATTTTACGCCGCTTTTCTTCACGAACGAAGCGGAATTAGCGTGATTCCTCGATCACCTTCTCAAACGATTCTTCCAACGCTGTCATCGCTTCGTTCACGGCATCTTCGGGAATAGTCAGCGGGGGCGAGAGCTTCACGCTGGCTCCGCCATAACCAACCGGTGCGAAGAGCAAAACGCCGCTCTGAACCGCGTGGCCAACGATTTTCCAAGCCAGCTTGCTATCGGGTTCGGTACTACCACGTTTTACGCAGTGCAGCGAAGCCACCATTCCCTTCCCATGGTGCGCCAGGATCACGTCTTTGAAGCGGGACTGAATTCGCGCAGCGCTTTGCTGCATGATGCCACCTACCCGGGCCGCATGTTCGGTGAGGTTCTCCTTCAGAATCAGCTTGACGCTTGCCAGGGCGGCGGCGCAGCAAACGGCGTTACCAGAATGCGTGCTGGTCATCGACCCGGGTGGGAATTGGTCCAGCACTTCTTTGCGCCCGATCACCGCGCTCAGAGGCAACGATCCGCTGATGCCTTTCCCGCACGGGATCAAATCCGGCTTGATGCCATAGTGTTCATACCCCCAGAATTTACCAGTGCGACCAAAGCCCGCCTGCACCTCGTCCATAATCAGCAACGCATCGTAACGGTCACACCAGGCGCGCAATTTCTGAATGTATTGCGGCGGGGCGAACGAGGAGTTGCCGCCCTGATAGCTTTCAGTCATCACGCCACAAACCTGCTCGGGCTTGATGTTTTGCTTAGCCAGCGATCGCTCGAACGCGGAAAAATCATTTTCATCCGGCTGACAGCGCACCCCGTCAGGGAAGGGCACGTTAATAAAATGGTCATCCCCGTAGCCAATCCACTCCTTGAGACTCGCAATGCCCCCCGCCAACTGGCTGCCGAGTGTTCGGCCATGAAAGGAATTGGAAAAGGTGACGAAGTAACTGTCTTTCTTCCCGGCTCGGCGGGCGCGCTCGCGGGAGAGTTTCACGCACAGCTCGTTGGCTTCCGAACCGGTGGACAGCAGCATCACTTTATCATCAGGGCGGGGGGCCAGTTTCTGCAGCAGCGCCGTAAGCTCGCCACGCGCTGCGTGCGGAAAGCAGTAGGTGGTGAGCAGGGGGCGCTGCGCCATCCCGACGATCGCCTCTACCATTTCCTTTCGCCCATGGCCGGCGTTGGTGATTAACACCCCGGAGGAAAAGTCGATCCACTTATTGCCATGGCCGTCAAACACATTGAAGTCTTCCGCATGATCCCACACGATCGGGGGCTGCCCTTCCATGCAGACCGGCTCGCTGCGGCGAAGATTCTCAAGGATTGGAACCGTAGCTGGGTGCGGAATGGCGCTTGCGATCGTGCGGTGCCGAGTGTGGACCGCTGGAACATCAACCGGATTGATGGGATATGCATCACCCATGGGCGAAACCTTTCTGCAACAACATCTGCAACAACACTAAACCAATCGTACGGATGGCGTCGAGCCATATTCGATGCGCGCGTTTCGCCCATCGTTGAGAATAGAGAGCCGCGCTGCTTCGATCACCAACTCGTTAAAGCTGCTGTTGGCCGGCGTGGCAATTAAGCCGGCGCTATCAATCTGGTCGAGGGCCACCTGCCGCTGCGCGAGCGTTCCAAGCTGGCTCACGCGCTGGGCCGCTTGCACGCTGGCCTCGATCGAACCGTAGCCATAACCCACCGGTTTCAGGCCCTCACCTTGCCACGGCACCAGCCGCATGTAATCAGGGCTCACAAATCGGAAGGGAAACTTAGTCTTGCCATCGGCATAACTGTGCGCCACGCCCCGAAATTGATCGTTATGCGAAATCAGGCCACCACGCTCAGCCGATTCGCAAAAGAACGTCATTCCCTGGTCGTTGGAACCGGCTGCCTCATCGGGGTAGCCCAGTCCATTGATCACACTCAGGATGCCCCCGTTTTCAAACACCACGCGACCGGCACTCCACAGGTATCCGACATTGCCGTTGGGAAATTTTCCCTTCACGCCCTGCACCGACACCTGCACCGGCTTGAGCCCCGTGATAAAATTCGTCAGATCCACGTAATGGCAGCCGATGTAAACAAACGGATCGGTATTTTCACAGGTGAACCAGTTCTGGAAATTCGAGTGCCGGTAGTTATATGGCTCGATCAACTTCGCTTCGCCCATGCGAAATTCACCAAACCGGCCAGCCCGATACCCCTTGCGAACCTCCAACGCCCGGGTGTCAAATCGCTTGTGATACTCCACGCCCACAAACAATCCCCGGGCATGGGCCAGCTTCTCCAGGTTTAGCGCTTCGGCATGTTTGAGCACCAGCGGCTTGACCGTCATCACATGCTGATCGTGCTCAAGGGCAAACTTGATAATGTCATAGTGCAAATGGTCAGGCGTCGCGCAGATCACCATGTTGCCGGGCTTCATTTCCCCGATGAATTTTCGGTAACCCGCCGGATCCGTTTTCGAAGAGTCGTCAGTGACGGGCGGATAAGCCTTAAACCCCATTCCCGGAAATGCGGCCTTCAGCGCGGGCGAATTCACCAGGTCTTTAATGCGCACGTTGGATTGCGCACAGATGAGGATGTTCCCGACGGTGCCCAGGCGTTGCAGTTGATAAAGGGAGGGCAGGATCTGATCGTGCACGATCATCCCGCCACCAATAACGGTGATATCAATAGGCATGGGGGTATGAAATATCATAAAAAACCCGACGCGGAAACCCTCCCCGACAACAGCCAACGCAGGAATCCCGCGGTACGGCTTTCACGATCACCCACCATGAGAGCCATTGCATGCGATACACCACGCGATGCTCGACTGATTCCGCTGAAGTCGGTAGTGTGCAAAATGCCGTTGAGTTGTATCCACGGCGGAGATGAATTGTTCAAGGAGGCCAAAATGAAGCTGAGCATTCTCGATGTCGGACAATGTGGATTCGATGGCCCGCGCCTGGCGGAACTAATGCGCGAGCAACTTGATGCAACCGTCGCCCAGGCATCCACTGCCACCGAGGCGAAGGAATTGTTGGCATCCAACCAATACGACCTGATCCTGGTGAATCGCCTCTTTGCTGCCGATGGAACATCAGGGACGGATTTCATCAAAAAATTAAAACAATCCGGCGACTCGACACCGATCATGCTGGTGAGCGATCAGGCCGACGCCCAGGAAGCCGCCACCCAGCTGGGTGCGGTGCGCGGTTTCGGAAAATCCGAACTCGATTCCCCGCGCGTGCTC
>JBBSFP010000079.1:0-8703 GCA_038238625.1 Tepidisphaerales bacterium | reverse complement strand
GGGCCAATTTTCAGCAGCCATTTGTGCAGCTCAAGGAGATCCTCGCGGCTGTGTCCGGCGACGAGAACCATGTAAACGGTCGCTTCGCCTTCGGGCGGAATCACCATGTGATGGGCGATGGTGGAATCCACAGCACCCTGGGCGATTGCGTTGCCCTGCAGGTGCCCGTCCTCGGCATCACGCCAGGTTCCCTCAGCGCCATGAAACCCGCTGGTGCCGGTGGCGTATTCGTCAATGCGTTGCTCGCCGCCGCTATAGAAGCTGACCATCAGATAGCGCGTGCCCCGGTAATGCACCATGGCGCGGAGGTCCGGATCGTAGTAGGCGGTATCGCCCATTTTCGTTCCGAACATATTGATGTCCTGATGATGGATGATCTGCACCTGGCGTTGGTGGGAGGCGAGGTTTTTGACTTTCATTTTGCGCACGAGCAGCGGTCGATGGAAATCGACCACGTCGTTGCAATAGAGCGCGAGCTTAAGATCGCTGTGATCAAGGGTGACGCTGGTGGTGAGGGTGTCGCGCAGGTAGCGCTGGTGAATCTGCCAGCCCCCGTCGCTGGTCCAGCTTAAGCGTGATTTATCACGGCCGGGAATGTCGGTGTAGACCCCAAAGTGGCACGGCCCCGCGCCGGCGTGATTCTCCTGGCCCACATGCGGGAAATAAATATCGCGGATCTGGTAGTGATGGTCGAAGGTGACCAGCAGCATTCCATTGCCGACTGGTATGTCACGTGGCATGCATGAATCTCAATGCTGCTCGGCAAGGGGAGCATTCAATAGCGGACTTCAATCTCGTAATGCTCCGGCGGGATCATTACTTTTTCGTTCGATCGGGTCTTGCGGTGCAGATGATAATACAAACAAGCCAATCCTACGATGACAGCGCACACCACTCCAATAAATGCCACCGATGATGCGCTACCCGAAGGATCATCCACCGGTAATTCATTGGGATCGGCCGGGCGGGCGTTGGCCGCGCCGGAGGGGGATTTCTGAACGACGGAAGTGGAATCGTGGGTGAGGCTGGCACCGGGAAGCTGGGTGTCATCCACCTTAAGATCAAGTGGATCATTGGGCCCGGGCGATGAATTGCCTCGCATGTGCCCGTCGCCGGTCTGCTGTGCGATGTCAGCCAGGTCGGTGTTCGTGGCACCGGCGGTGGTTCCGGCGGCGCTGGCCTGGGCATCGGGGACATGGCTATTGGTTGCGACCGAGGGCGATGAAGCGGCAGCGGGGCCGCTTGATCCGGTATTGCTGCTGCCAACAGGTGCCGGGGACGGACTGGCCATAACCGTTGCCATATGCGAGGGGGGGGGTCCTTCCAATGGCTGGGAACGCAATAGCGGGGGAGCAATCGGATCGATGGGTGGGGCTGAACCCACGACATTCCCAGTCGGGCGCATTCCCGCAACTTGCCCCAGCGTGCTGCGGTTGGGATCAGGAGCATTGGTTGCCACGGTTCCCATCGGCATCGCCTCGGGCTGGGGCGGCATCTGGGCCACCATGCCCGTGGGCTGGGTGACTCCACCGGTCGATTGCGAGCTGATCGGCGGTGCGATGATGGGGATCGGTCGAACGCGCGGCGTGGGCAGATAGGGCGGGAATGACACCAAAAAGGGAGGCGGCGGCACATTGGGCCAATACACGCCGGTCGGTTGCACTTCGTAATAAAGCTTGGAAACCAACGGGTCAGGCAGAGGCAGTGGCCCGTTCCACCGGGAAGTGGCCCCCGAATTTTGTGCCCCACCCGTAGTTTGTACCCCATGGGCCGACCCGCGCCCGTTTGACTGGGTATCCCCCTGCAGCCGATGGTTAGCCGCAGCACTATCCCCCGCACCGGAATCCCCCGCACCGGAATCCCCCGCACCGGAATCCCCCGCACCGGAATCCCCCGCACCGGAATTTCGATCAAGGTTGTGATCGTAGGCAAGAGCGCTGCTTGATCCCAATACAATGACGGCCAGCGACAGCACCAGGGCACTGGTGCGGGTAATCCAACGACCCCCGATGAGTGAGGAAACGCACTTCAAAATTACACCGAAAAGGAAAAGGGCGAAGGCTAATCGTCTTGCAGGGGAAGGCGAACATCGCCACCACCTGCCGTTTCCCCCGGGAAGACGCGACCAAACGCGCAGTTGTTGCCGCCGGGGATACTATTATACACAATAATTATTCGACTGCACCATTGAAATTCGGTAACCTTAGCTCCAGTCTACATAACATCTTATGAATATTCTCATCCCAACTATGATCTATATCATTTTTTTTGAACACTTGTTTAAATTTTTCATGGAAGGCTGCTTTTCTCAACGTGGTAGAAGCAGCAGGCATGGCATCTTATCGAACCGGGGCCATAGATCCAACTGGATTTTTGCCTGATCAGGATGTCACACTTTCAGTTCCGAAGCCTGTCGCAAGGATTCTACGTAACATTTTCGGATTGGTTCCACCACTTCGCTGATAAAAGTTTCCACTTGCTGTGGAGCACGTCCGATAAACCGGGCCGGGGTCATTATAAGTTGCAGGTCGATTTTTGCGAATGCCGAATCCTGACCCAATCGCTCCAGCAGATCGTTGGCCCGCCCGTGGAGCTTCACCTGCTCGGCAGCCGCCTGGCTATGTTGACGCAGCCGCTCATGCAATATCTGGCGATCCCCCCCCGCCTGCACGGCAGCCATCAAAATTTCCTCGGTCGCCATGAACGGCAGCTCCGCCATCACTGCCGCGATGATCGTTTTGGGATAAACCACCAGCCCCCGGGCTACATTGATCACCAGTTGCAGGCATCCATCGATCGCCAAGAAGGGTTCGGGAATCGCCAGCCGTTTATTCGCCGAATCGTCCAGGGTGCGCTCGAACCACTGCTCGGCGGCAGTCTGCATCGGGGAGTTACTCAAGCTGATAACAAAGCGTGCCAATCCGGTGGCCCGTTCGCAGCGCATGGGATTGCGCTTGTACGCCATCGCGCTGGAGCCGACTTGCTCCGCTTCAAACGGTTCGTCCACCTGCTTCATCCCCGCCAACAGACGAATGTCGTTGGCCATGCGATGCACGCTCACGGCGATTCCGGCCAGGGCATTGACAATCTGCGCATCCACCTTGCGCGGATAAGTTTGCCCGGTCACCGTAAACGACTGGATAAAACCAAACCGCTCGCTTACGCGGCGGTCGAGCGTTTCCACCTTGGCATGATCGCCGCCAAACAGGGTCAAAAACGATGCCTGCGTCCCGGTGGTTCCCTTCACGCCACGAAAGCGAAGTGTGGCGAGGCGGTGCTCAACCTCCTGCAGATCAATGGCCAGATCCTGCGCCCAGAGCGTGGCCCGTTTGCCCACGGTGGTGAGCTGGGCCGGCTGAAAATGGGTGTACCCCAGCGTGGGTAAATCTTTCCATTGCCTTGCAAAAGTCGCCAACGCGTCGATGGCCGTCGCCAGCTTCCCGGCGACGAGCTTCAGCCCCTGCCGCATAATGATCAGGTCGGCATTGTCGACGACGAATTGGCTGGTGGCACCCAGATGGATAATGCCCCTGGCCTCCGGCGCGGCTTCCTCAAAAGTGTGCACGTGGGCCATCACATCGTGGCGGAGGCGTTTTTCCCAATCAGCGGCCTTGTCAAAATCAATGTCATCGAGCGCGGCTTCCATCTGCCGAAGTGCTGGCTCGGTGATGCGGTCCAGGCCCAGCTCGCGTTGGCAGCGCGCCAGCTCGAGCCAGAGTCGTCGCCACAAACCAAACTTCTTGCGCGCTGAAAAAAGTTCCAGCATCTCCCGCGAAGCATTGCGGGATGCCAGGGGGGATTCGTAGGTCGCATGGCGATCATTGATCATGCCGGTAATTCTACCGGCACCCCCGGAGCATGGCACATGCCGCTGCCCCGTACCACGGTGCTGCCCCTAATCACGGTGCCGTATCACGGCTTAGCGCACCACGATTTAGGATTTCAACCGATCAAGCATCCGTTACCATGCCAACAACCCAACCCTTTGAAAGGAAACGCAAATGACCGTTCCGCAAACCCCCACGCAAATCGTCCGCGTCACCATCGAAGAAAATATCGCCACGATTACCTTTGATCTGCCCGGCAAACCGGTGAACGCCATTGGCTCGGCATTTCTAAGAGAGCTCAACGTGGCGCTTGACCAGGTCGAACGTGAGAAACCAGCCGGGGTGATATTCGCGTCGGGTAAGAGCGGGAACTTCATCGCCGGGGCGGACCTGTTCGAGATTAAAAACCTCGACAGCGCCGGGATTGAAAACTTCCTTGCCGAGGGGCAGAATACCTTCGGTCGCATCGCGGATTTACCCATGCCCACGGCCGCAGCGCTCAACGGGGACGCCCTTGGGGGGGGGCTGGAGCTGGCGCTGGCGTGCACCTATCGCGTGGCGGCCGATGAGCCGTCAATCAATCTCGGGTTACCAGAGGTGAAGCTCGGCATTCTACCTGGCTGGGGGGGTACCAGCCGCCTGCCCCGATTGATTGGATTGACCAATGCGCTGCCGCTGATACTCGCGGGGAAGATGCTGTCACCGCGCAAGGCGCAGAAGGAAGGGATCGTCGATGAACTGGTGCGGCCGGAGGTTTTGCTGACGGCCTGCAGGCGGCTGCTGAGCGACGAAGCGGCGCGGCATGCACCAAGCTGGAAAGACCGCCTCGCCGTTGCCGCGCCCTTTGTGCGGCATCGCATCCTCGCTGCCGCCCGCGAAAAAACACTGGCTGAAACCCACGGCCACTACCCCGCCCCGCTCAAGATTCTGGATGTCATCGAGACCGGGTACGAGCATGGGTTTGAGGCCGGACTCGCTGCTGAACGCAAGGGATTGGCGGAACTGGCCGGTGGGGATGTGGCCAAGAATCTGTTGCGGCTTTTTTTCCTGCGCACGGGTGCTAAGAAAGTGCTGGCGCAGCAGGTGCCAGTCAAGGCCGCCGCGGTGAAGCGCGTCGCCGTCATCGGGGGGGGGACCATGGGCGCGGGGATTGCGCATTCGCTCATCAGTGGCGGGGTCGAGGTGCGGCTCATCGAGGTCAACACCGACGCAGTTGCCGCCGCCCTGGGGCGCGTGCAGGGGATGATCGACAAAGACGTGGCCGGCGGCCGCATGACCGAACTGGGCGGGCGCGATGCCATGCACCGGCTTTCCCCCACGGCCGACTGGACCGGCCTGGAACTCGTCGACTGCGTTATCGAAGCGGTGCTCGAAACCATCCCCGCCAAAAAAGAAGTTTTTGCCCGGCTCGATCAGCACACTCGCCCTGACACGGTCCTGGCGACCAACACCAGCAGCCTGTCGGTCGCCGAGATCGCTACTGCCGTGGCTAAGCCGGGGCGGGTGGTGGGGCTGCACTTTTTCAACCCGGTATCGCGCATGCCGTTGGTGGAGATCGTCAAAGGGCCGCAGTCCCACAACCCGTCCCTGGCGACCGCCGGTGCCGTTGCCGCGCGCATGGGTAAGGTGCCGGTGCTGGTGAACGATTCACCCGGATTTTTAGTCAACCGGATATTAATCCCCTACCTTTCCGAAGCGTTTGCGATGGCCAGCGAAGGCATTCCACTGCCCACCATTGATCAGGCCGCGTTGCACTGGGGCATGCCCATGGGTCCGTTCGAGCTGACCGATGAGATCGGGCTTGATGTCGCCGCCCATGTGCTGCGCAGCCTTACTTCCGTCGGCCAGGCCCAGGTTCCCGCGGCGCTGCAAAAGGCCGTCGAGAATGGCTGGCTGGGGCGAAAAACCAAGCGCGGTTTTTACCTGCATGACAAAGAAAAGAGGGGCGATGGTGACCTAGAATTAAACGCCGACATGACTGCCCTGCTGCACCCCGGGCCCACGCCCACGACGCTGCCATCGCAGCAGGACATCGAATGGCGGCTGGTGCTGCCCATGGTGAACGAAGCGGCCAAACTTCTCCGCGAAGGCGTCGTGGATTCTACCGATGCCATCGACCTGGCTACCGTGATGGGGTTGGGCCTGGCCCCCTTCCGAGGCGGGCTGGCGCGCTTCATGGATACCACCGGGTCCACCCAACTCGTCCAGCAACTGCAAACGCTGGCGGCACAGCATGGCACGAGGTTTGATCCATCCCCCCTGCTGCTCGAACTGGCGGCGGCGAATTTGCTCTTCTCAAAATTCGCCACACTTACCGGAGCCACGACCACTGGAGCAACGACGCCAACCCCCATGCAAACCTAGGAGCCACCCATGCCCACCTTTACTCGTCAGGACCAGGAGCAATTTGAAAAAGCCCAGGATCTGTTGGAAGGTGCGGCACCCGGACAAGTGGGGTTTGTTAAATCCCTCTTCTTCGGCCGACTGCGGCTCGATCAGATCACGCCCTACCCCGTGCAAGATGCCATCGAGGCCCAACGCACCGATGACCTGCTGCGCACCATCGAGCCGATCCTGTCGGAGTTAAATCCGGATGAGGTGGATGCCCGGCAGGAGGTGCCGCGCGCGATCATTGATCGCCTGGCGGCCGCCGGGGTTTTGGGCATGACGGTGCCGGTGCAATATGGCGGCGGTGGGTTTTCGCATACGGCTTATTGCCGGGTGCTGGAGCGCATCTCCGCTCGCTGCGCGTCCACCGCGGTGGTGGTCGGGGCGCATCAATCGATCGGATTGAAAGCGCTGGTGCTCATGGGCAACGAGCAGCAGAAACTGCAGTTTCTGCCTGACCTGGCCGCCGGGCGCAAGCTGGCGGCGTTCTGCCTGAGTGAGCCGGAGGTCGGGTCTGATGCCGCCAACGTGCAGACCACCGCCCGCCGCAGCGAAGATGGATCGCACTTCATCCTGAACGGCACCAAGCGTTATGCCACCAACGCTGCGATCGCTGGAATGATGACGGTCATGGCCAAGAGTCGCATCGGCTCCAACGGCACATCGCGCGATAAAGTTTCCGCCTTCATCGTCACCCCCGATCTGCCCGGATTTAACATCGTCAGCCACAATCGCGATAAGTGCGGCGTGCGCGGTTCATGGCAGGCCACCTTGCAATTCAACGACATGAAAGTCCCCGCCGACCGCGTGCTGGGTGAATTCGGGCGCGGGCTTAAGGTGGCGCTGAGCGTGCTCGATTATGGCCGCTGCACCCTCAGCGCCGGCTGCGTGGGCGGTGCCAAGGCGGCCCTGGCGCTTGCAACCGAACATGTGCGCAATCGTCGCCAGTTTGGGCGATCCATTTCCGAATTTGGGCTGGTGAAACAGAAGCTCGCCCGCATGGCCGAAACCACCTTCGCCATGGATGCCATCACCTATTTGTGCGCCGGCATGGTGGATCGCCATGAACCCGACCTGATGCTTGAAACCGCGATGGCAAAACTCTTCTGCTCCGAAGGGCTGTGGCAAATCGCCGACGACACGCTGCAGCTTTGGGGCGGCGAGGGGTACATGCGTGAGCACGGCATCGAGCGCATGCTGCGCGATGCCCGCATCAACCGCATCGTCGAGGGCACCACCGAAGTGATGACCGCGTTCGTCGCTCTCGTCGGCATGAAAGGCGTCGGCGAGGAACTCGAAAACGTGATGCGGCTCGCCCGGCACCCGCTGGGCAACTTCGGCCGTCTGGCCCAATTTGCCCATCAGCAGTGGGATGATGTGGTCATCGGCCCGGCCCATCCGCATCTCGCCGATGAACTGACGGCTGAAGGTCACGCCCTGGCCCGCCTGACCCATCAATTCGCGCGACACATCCTGAAGGTGCTGCGCATCCACCGGCAATCCATCATCGAAAAACAGTTGCTTCAGCAGCGCCTCTCCTGGGCCGCCATCGATTTGTTTGCGATGGGAGCGGTCATCAGCAAGCTGCAGATGCAACTGACCACCGCACCGGCTTCGCTGCAATTGCAGCGCGACCTGCTGATCGGCAAATCCTTCTGCCGTCATGCCTGCGAGCGCATCAACCAGCACCTGCACACGCTGTTTGTGAACACCGACGATCAGATTATCGCGGTGGCCGATGCCGTGCTGGCAATGGGGTCCCCATCCGCCGTTCATGCCACCGACGGCACCGGGTGATGCGACGTAGCGAGAGGAGCGTCGCGAATGACTTGACCGATGAGCGAGAGAGCCAGCCGTAGCAGGAGGATGAGCGACATCATTCCCAGCGCAGTCAACAGAGGGCATGCAACCAAGCCCACTACCGTTCCTACAGGTCTGCTAAGCGTATGGTTCAGGGTGTAATTAGGCACAAAAACAAAAGCAATGGGCAAAAGGCACAACGCGGCGAAAACGCATAATCCGGTAGCAAGTCGGCGGGGCTCAATCATCCGCGCCAACCGGCTGAAATAAAAATAAACGACCGCAGACGCCAATCCGTTCATTGATGCGCACACAAGGCTAAGGCGCATCTCCGCCCACCGTTGCGCTTCGCTACCAAACCGTAGCGTTGGGGTATAGAAGTTGGCACCCGCGACAAAACCACAAACGACTGTGACCACCCACCGGGCAAGCATCCGGACTATACGATTCCCCCTGCTTTCAATTAGCGGTGGCTTCCATGTGATTAGCCAGACCGCCACCAGGCCCAGATATTCGAAACTTCTTGGGAAGAAATATTCCGTATGCGAGGCAACTTTTGGAACCCAGGAATAAATGAACATCAGTAAGCCGTAGCGACCGAGCTCTTGGAAGGAATCGTAGATTGTAAAATCCGAAGTATGTTTGACCCACAAGAAAATTCCCGCTGTCACCCAAAGCCGCCACTGCT
>JBBSFP010000078.1:0-8705 GCA_038238625.1 Tepidisphaerales bacterium | reverse complement strand
TGAGGTGTTCTACAACCGGCAACGACTGCACAGTACATTAGGCTATCTCAGCCCCGAACAGTTCGAGGCGGGCCTAAACTAATCCGGTCGGCGCGCCCACCGTTCGTGGGGAAGCTCAGAGATTCCTTTCATTCTTTAGCCTCTGCGCGTCGTAATCAAGATTTAATTTGTTTTTCATCAATAATCATCCGCATAGCCTCTCTTTGAGACTGAAAACGGGGCCATCACTGATAACAAAAATTCTCGGCCACCCGAAAAGAAACGGGGTGTAGCCAACCCGCCGCTGGGTTTGGCCATGCAGGCCGATGGGCGCGTGCTCTTCGTCGGGACGACGGTGAATGCTGAAGACCAAAATTCCATCGATATCCTGCTGGCCCGCTATTTCACCTACGACCCGATGCCTGCCGAGGGATCGGTGGGGCCGCAATGGGTCGCTACCAACTTACAGCATGACCCACGCCTTTTGCGCGGCGGCGGTGTAGAGGGTTTCCATTACGGTGTTGCGATAGGCGGCCTCGCGCGGTTTGACCAGGGGGATGGCGGGCTGCTTGCCTACCACCGCATCCAGGAACAATTCAAAGGCGTGCGGGGCGGCCTCCGGTAGTTTTGTCCACGGCTCCTTGCCATCGGCACCCTCCACGCGCTTGCTCTTGAAATAGACTTTTCCCTGAAACACAAATGCGTGGCCTTCGGTGCCGCTGATCATGAAGGGGGAGGGGTCGGCGAGGTCGTCCCAGGCGGCGGCGAGGGTGGCGATGGGGCCGTTGCTGAAGCGCAGCAGGGCTTCGCCGGTTTCATCGCAGTGGGGGTAGCGGGCGGTGCCCATATCCAGCGTGCAGGCACAGGATTCGACTTTCCCAAACATCCAGAGCATCATATCCAACACGTGCGTACCCAGGTCGCCGAAGGCACCACACCCGGCCTGCGAGGGGTCGGCCATCCAGCGCCACTCGGTATCGAACCAGCCATTGAGTGCCCCGGCGTGGCAGTTGCTGGCGCGCACGCGGGTGATTTTCCCAAACGTACCCGCCTGCACCTGCTGCTGCATAAACTGGAAGATCGCGCCCGAGCGCATGAAATATCCGGTCTGAAAAATCAGCCCGCTGGGCTCGATCAGGTCGGCCATGGTGTTGGCATCAGAGGCGGAAAATCCCAGCGGTTTTTCGACGAACAGATGCTTCTTGTTTTTCACCGCCGCGCGCACCAGCGGCTCATGCCCGTTGGTTTCAGAACAGATCACCACCGCGGCGATTTCCGGATCGCTGAAAATCTGCTCCACATCGCCCACGATCCGCGTGCCATGCTTAGCGGGATATTCAGCGCCCAGCTCAGCAAAGCGGCGGTTGGCGTACGCGGGATCGCGATCCCAGATGGA
Organism: Tepidisphaerales bacterium; assembly: GCA_038238625.1. GTDB lineage: Bacteria > Planctomycetota > Phycisphaerae > Tepidisphaerales > Tepidisphaeraceae > JBBSFP01. Next base: position 7,330 of record JBBSFP010000078.1, on the reverse strand, counting down.
CTTGATGGCGATATCCGTGCGCGCCAGCAGGCGCTTGATAAACCCCGGTGCATGAATATGCGCGCCACCGACCAGTGCCACGCGCGGGGGGTTGCTTTCAGACATGGGACTATTGCCTTTCGTTATTCAGGGTTTGCCATTTGGATTTCGCGGCCGGGTGATCCGACTGCTGGGCCGGGTCGCCGGGCTGCTTGCTTCGGTTCGTCGCCCGAGCGTAACCGGAATTTGCAAATAAATCCCGGCGCGGCGGACATGCAGCGTGATCTCCTCGCCGGGGTGATGGTCGATGAGCATGGCTACCAGCGTGGGGACATCGCGGACATCGACATCGTTGAGGCCGACAATTAAGTCGGCAGCGTGCAGCCCAGCTTTGCCCGCCGGCCCGGCTTCGACGACAAATTCGATGCGGATGCCATCATTGGCGGGGCCGAAGCGCGCCCCCAGGTAGGGCCCATCGGGGCCGGCCTGCACCGCCGGTGGCTTTTGCCGGAGCATCCACTGCTTCCAGTCTTTCTCCAGGGCATCGAGCGTCAGACCGGTCACCTGCTCGAGCGCCAGCCGGCCGGTGCGGTCTTTATCGTAGTTGGCCTTGAAGGCATCATAAAATTTCCGCAACTGATCGTGCCGGTAGAGATAATCCATGATGCTGCCGGATTCGGCATATGCGATTGCGGCCTTGTCTACGAATTGCGGCTGTGCCATGACCAGAAGCTTGTCCCAGGGGATGAGCAAGTTGAGATGCGACGCCGCTGCCGCCTGCAGCGACGCCAGCCGAAACCCAGGTTGGGGGATGAGCAGGGGGGTCTGCGGGTCAGAAGGGTTGGATTCAAATTCGGCATGCTCAAAGAGCACGGCAATGCCCTCGACCAGCCACACCGGATGGTCCTGTTCGGTGGGCTCGATATCGGCATAGTGCATGGCATGGGTGAACTCATGCTGCGTGACAAACCCCAGCCCGCGGGCCACCAGCACATGCTGATCGTGGTCGTAAATTCCCTCGACGCCAGGCTGCGTAATCATGGCGGCAAAATCGCGGTTGGAGGGCAGGATGACGGTGATGAACTGATCGCTCACGTGCCCAAACAACTGCACATGCTGGCTGCGCGCCTGCGCCACCAGCATCTTTTTCAGGGCGGCGAGGGTAACGGCATCGGTGTTGGTGGCGAAGATCAGCTTGTCGTCATCATCAATCTCGTAGAGGTAGCCATCGCCCAACTGGTGTTTGAGCTCGCGGAGCACGGCCTCGGCGGCGCGGTGGAGAAAGCGGGGTTTCTCTGAGAGCAGTTGCTGAAAATCCGCTCGGGAATGCAGCGATTGCAAATCCGGATCGCTGGCGATGTGGTCAAAATCCGTAAACCCCGCGGCCGCGGCATGGTTCAACAATGCCATCGCCTCGTCGCTGAAACCCTTGAGCGCCTTCAGGCAGGACATGTTGTAGAGGTTCATGGGTTGGTTTGGCCAAAGCGCCAGGGCTTCAGCGATGACCTGCTCGGCGGCATCGTTCTGGCGAACATGCAGCAACTGCATCGATCGCCGCGTGAGCTGCCCGATGCGTCGGCGGGTCTCCAGCGAAGGCTGGGGTGCCGCTGCCGCCGTGGGGAACGTGGTGGGGGAAGTCGCGGGAAGAGTGGCAGAACCTGTTCCGGAAACAGGGGCGAACCGTGCGGGCGCGGAGGCTGCGCGAAGTGGCGCGGGCATCGGGGCCGGATTGGCCGCCCGAGCGATCGTGGCGATCACGAACACGCTCAGCGCCGCCAGGGCAACCCGCGCGAAAAATCTTCCCCGTATCATGGCGGAATGATAGCACGGCCAACGCCGCGCCGCCGTGGGACAATCCCATTGAACGGTGCGGCTTTGCATCGTAGACATCGAATTCAGCCAGTTGGGGCACTGGCTGCATTGTCCCAGGTGCAGCCGGTGCCCTCACCGGCTGTTGCGAAGCAAGGGGGTTTCAGCCAGTGGGGACACTGGCTGCACGGGTTGCGAAGCAAGGGTTAGCGAGCATTAAGCTTCGGGCGATGACGCTTCGGGGGATGATGCTTCAGGCGGCGAACCATCCGCTGGCGATGCTTCAGGGAGCTGATCCTCTTTGATCACGTCGGCTTCCAGCTTTGCCATGGCCACCAGGCGATCGCTGTCGCCGAGGCGGATGAGTCGTACGCCCTGGGCGTTGCGGCCGGTCTCGCGGATTTCGGTGACCTTGGTGCGAATCAAAATTCCTTTTTCGGTGATGAGCATCAATTCATCGGTGTCGCACACGGCCTTCATGCCAACCACGTCGCCATTGCGTTCGGACACGTCGATGTTGATCACGCCGCTCCCGCCGCGGGTTTGATAACGGTACTGATCGACGGGGGTTCGCTTACCAAACCCGTTGATGCAGGCGGTGAGCACCATACATTCGTTGGTGCGGGCACCGGCATCGTTTTGCGGAATAATGATCATGGCCACCACATCGTCGCCTTCTTTTTTGAAGCGAATCCCGGTGACCCCGCCCGCGGGGCGGCCCATGGCGCGCACATCGGTTTCATCAAACCGTATCGCCACGCCTTTGCGGGTGCCCAGCAGCACCTGGTCATGCCCGCTGGTGATTTCCACGGCGATCAACTCATCGCCGTCTTCGAGACCTATGGCGATGATGCCGTTGGCGCGAATGTTGGAATAAGCGCTCAGCGCCGTCTTTTTCACCACGCCCTTTTTGGTGGCAAACAAGAGCAACTGCTCGGCCTTGTCAAAATCCTTAACCGCCAGCACGTTGGCGATTTTTTCGTTGGCCTGGAAGTCCAGCAGGTTGGCAATTGATTTTCCTCCGCTGGTGCGTGACCCCTGCGGGACATCGTAAACCTTGCGAACATAGACTCGACCCTGGTTGGTGAAAAACAGCAGGTGATCGTGGGTGTTGGCGACGAACAGTTGCTCGACAAAATCACCCTCCTTGGCTTCATTCCCCTTGATACCGCGCCCGCCACGGGTCTGGGCACGGTAAGTATCAATTGGCTGTCGCTTGACGTAGCCCGCATGGCTCACCGTCACCACCATGTCTTCGCGGGCAATGAGATCTTCCATGTTCATGTCGGTGACCGCGCCCTGAATCAGCGTGCGGCGATCATCGCCATACTTCTCGCGCATCTCGATCACATCCGCGCGAATCATCTCCAGCACTTTTTGCGGCTGATTTAAGATCTCCTGATATCCGTTGATTTCGTTAACCACCTCGCGGTATTCGCCCACCAGCCTTTCGATTTCCAGCCCCACCAATTGGATGAGCTGCAGCCGGCCAATGGCTTCGGCCTGCGGCTGCGATAAATGCACCGGCGTCTGCTGAACGCGCTGCATCAGCTCCTGCGGAATACGGCTGGCGAAGGGATGGTCGGGGGCAATGCGGAAGGCCCGCGTCCGCAACTGCGTGATGGCCTCTTCCCGGGTAGCGCTGGCGCGAATGAGCTTGATGACCTCATCGATGTCGCACACGGCATAGATCAGGCCCTCTAAAATATGCCCGCGCTGCTGCGCTTTTTTCAGCAGAAAACGCGTCCGACGGGTGATCACGTCCTGCCGATGCGTGATGAAATGGACAATCAGTTCTTTGATGCCCATGGTGCGCGGCTGGCGGTTCACCAGCGCGATGTTGATCATGCTTACCGTCACCTGGCAGGGCGTGAACTGGTAAAGCTGGTTCACCACCACATTGGGATCGGCATCGCGCTTGAGATCAACCACGATGCGGCATTTGTGTTCGCGGCCGCTGTGATCATTCGCATCGGAGATGTCTTTGATGAGGTCGTTTTTCACGCAATCGGCGATCGACTGCATGATGGTCTTGCGGATGATTCCGTAGGGGATTTCTTCGATCACGATCTGTGGGCGCTGGCCCTTGGTTTCTTCGACGACGATCTTGCTGCGCAGCGTGATGCGTCCGCGCCCCGAGCGGTACCCATCAATGATGCCGTCGCGCCCGCAGATGATTCCACCGGTGGGAAAATCCGGACCGGGCACGTGCTCGAGCAGATCCGGCAACGTGCAATCGGGGTGATCGATCACGTGCATGATGGCGTTGCAGATTTCGCGAAGATTGTGCGGCAACAGGTTGCACGCCATGCCGACGGCGATCCCCGTGGAACCGTTGACCAGCAGGTGGGGGAACTTGCTGGGGAGCACGGTGGGTTCATCGTAGCCGGGGCGCTCATCGTAGTTGGGCTGGAAGTCGACGGTGTCCATCTTCAGGTCGCCCAGCAGGTCGACGGTGGGGGGGGCCATGCGGCACTCGGTATAACGCATGGCGGCGGGGGGATCGCCATCGTTGGAACCAAAGTTCCCCTGCCCGTCGATGAGCTTGTAGCGCATGTTCCAGTCCTGGGCCATGCGCGCCAGCGTCGGGTAGATCACCGCATCGCCGTGCGGGTGATAGTTACCACTGGTATCACCGGCCACCTTGGCGCACTTGATGTGCTTGCGGCCGGGGAAAAGGTTCAGGTCGTTGATGGCCACCAGGATTCGCCGTTGCGAGGGCTTGAGCCCATCGCGCACATCGGGCAGGGCGCGATCCATGATGGTGCTCATGGCATAGGTGAGGTAGGAATCCTGCAGCTCCTGTTCGATCTGCAGATCTTCGATGCGATCGCCCCCCCCCGCAGCCGCCAGCGGTGGGCCACCCGCGCCGCCATTACCACCCGCGCCGGCTTTGTCCCCATTGCCACCTCCGTCGGCCGCGGCGCTGTCAGCATTACTGCCGTTGGAAACATCGGAAATGGGCTTTAAAACGTTGGGATCGATGGGGTCAGGCATAGACGTAATTTTAGGCGATTTGACGCCAAAAAGCGAACCGTTGGTGTGCGTTTTACCGGGCAATTATCAGGCACGCGACGGCAGCAGTCCCATCGTGCCAAAAGTCGATATACTCCTCATCCTATGGACGAGGAAATGGCATTCCCCAATCCCGTGCCGCGCCCCAGCCACGAGCGAAAGCCCAGTCGTCGGCGACGCAAACGATGGATCGCGCCGGGCATCGGCGTGGCAGTACTTCTGACGACCCTTTTTCTGCCCAAATTGCTGGGCACCAAGGTAGGCCGCGTCATCGTGCGGCAATACCTGGCGATGCGCTTCCATGCCGAAGCATCGGTGGGGGCTTTCCACACCGGGTGGTCGGGCCCGACCTCCGCCGAGCAATGCTGGATCACGATGCCCGATGGCCGCAAGATCGGGTTCGTCTCCATGCAATCAGACATCGGTTTGATGAAGCTGCTGCGCGGGCGCTTTGACTGGGGGAACATCAAACTCGATGGCCTGTACACCGACTACCTGATCAACGATGGCCACAACGGCAGCACGGCCCTTGCCCTGGGGGCCAAGCCCACCCTGCCGGGCGCGGTGGAAATGCTGCCCAAATTTTCTGGGAATTTCACCCTCACCCGCGGCACGCTGGTGCTGTGGCGTGGCGTGGTGGATGGCCCACGCCTCAGCACCGAGATGCGCAGCGTCCGTTTCTTAAACCTGGCGGGTACCGTAAACATCGCATCGCTGGATACCGAGTGGAAATTTGATCTCTCCGCCGACACCACCGCAGCTTCGGTGGCTACTGCAAGTGTGCCGATCGGCTCGGCTCCGGTGAAAGTAGCCGGATCGGCCGTGCTTGGCAGCAGTGGGCAGTATTCACCCGCGCAGGCGTGGTGCCACCTAAAAGCGGAGGGGGAGCATCAGCCATTGGGGGCGCTGGGGGCGGTAACGTTCAAACTCTACCCGCGCGCGGATTGGATTCGCATGCTCGGCGAAGATGGAAAGGTGGCGATGGACTTCAACGGCGAAGCCGGTCACCTGGATTTCAACGCGAAAATCCACAGCGACGCAGCGAATGTTGAACTCGAGCCACGAATTGACTTGACGGTTACCCCGGCGGTTTTGCGGCTGGTGCAGGAGCCATACCCAACGATCTCCTCGGCCACGCTTCCGTTTAAAGAAGATGCCAGCTTTGGCTGCACTCCTGCAATGTGCCGGGATTTGCTGGTTTATTTTTATCCGCTGCTGGCCAATGTGGCCAACGATCCCACGCGAGCGATGGGGCAAGTGAAGCTCACCGAGTTCGATCTGGAAGCGCCGTTGGACATGGCCCAGCTACGACAGGGAACGGGCGTGACGGCGAGGGGAAGTGTTAGCCTGATCGCAATCCCGCTGCAAGCCCCCGATGCGCGGCCAGACCCCGCAGCCCGCACGCTGGTGACGGACCTGTGCCTGCTTCTGGGAATTTATGAAGCGCCGACGCTCACCGCGCAATCGTTGGGCTTCTCCATCAAAAATCAGACGATCCTGGCTGATACGATCCGCTTCCCCTCGATGACGCCGACGCCCGATGCCGGTCCGATGGCGATGGAGATCGACACCGTGGGGAAATTGCAGGGCGCCGGTTCGATCGATGCGAAGCTGAAGTTGCACCTGGATACGTTCGGGCAAGTGACAGCGCATGTGACCGGCCCGCCCACTTCGCCGCGGCTGCAGTTGCTGCCATTGACTCAATCGCTGCCTGACAACGGGGGCGAGACGCTGATGGGATTAGTCGAAGATCACGCGATGGAAATGCGGCGGCGGTCGACCGAAAAAGCGGTGAAGGCGCGGGGGGATTAAAGCGGTGGATTAAGCCGCGACTGCGCAGGAATGAAATCGCGCGCGGCGCACTGAAGCGGGTTAAAACTTGACGCGTTTTTCGGGACCGTCGGCGTCGTACCAGTGGCCGAGCTTCAGAACCACCTTGCGCAGCCCTGCTGAGCCGCAGGCGAGTTGCATCTGCTTTTCCAGGCCGCTGAGCAAGAGTTGCTTCAGTTCGTAGAGATGGCTGGAGGAGTCGACGATCACGGTGAGGGTGCCGCGTTGGTAGTTATCCAGGGCGCAGTGCTCTTCGAGCATGGGGGGGATGAGGGCTTGCCAGCAGGGGGAGATTTTGTTGAGCTTTTCGTAGCGCTTGCGGATGTCGTTTTTGAAGATGGCGAGCATCGCCGGGCCTAAGGGTTGCACTTCGGTGGCCCGGGTTTTTTTTGCCTGCCAGAGGCGCTGCAGCGTAGCTTGTTCATGCGTGAGCAGGCGGGAAGGAGGCGTCATGGCCGACCTGCCGCCCGAGCCGGTACCGCTATGGGTACCGCTGCGGTAATTCGCGCTGGAAACATGTCCGGGCATTGATCGGCCCTTTCAAAAAATACGGCGTGCAGGTCGCCCGCCAATTCAGACCCGCCAATTCAGACCCGCCGATTCACACCCGTCGATTATTGCAGGCTCACCGGCATGATCACATATTGAAAATTAGGCCCGCCCTTGAGCAGACCCGGACGATTGGACGATGTCAGCT
>JBBSFP010000077.1:0-8733 GCA_038238625.1 Tepidisphaerales bacterium | reverse complement strand
CACTCAGCGCCCCCGGCCCGGGTGCCGGAAAAACTTCCCGTGGCGCCGGCGTTGGGGCAACAGGTTAATACGCCACCAGCGACTGCAGATACTGCTCCACCCGCGGCCGGTCATATGATCGGTAGGCCCCGCGTCGTGGTGCCATTGGTGAAACAGAATCCGCTTCCCGTCCCGTTGGCGGCAATCCCGAACACGCACCCCATCGAAAGACAAAAAACCGCACCGCCCGAAACTCCGGCTGTGCTGCATCAAAATGCAAATCACCTACCCAGAGCAAATCCTATGGCCGGAACGAATCCCATGCCCGATGCGGAACCGGGTGCAGCATTGGAACCAGTCCGTACCAATCCGACTGATGATGACACGGGCCGTGAAAACCCTGCTCGTGATAATCCTGCCCATGCTGGCATAGGCCTTGCAGATCCGCCCCATCAGGATCCTGCTCAAGCAGATAATGGGCTATTGAACGCGGCACGGGATGTAGAGAAACTAAAATCACCCGACAGGGGTAAGGCCACTCCCGCTGCGAAGCCATCGTCATCTGTCAATAAGCCGGTTGCGCCCCCCTCCGTCAGCACCCAACAACTGGAAAGGCTGGTGGAACAAATCGTGCAGGAACTCCGCCGCGGCCAGGAGCATGATCACGCTGATTTTGCCGTCAGCAAACTCCTGGCGGGGATCACGCAGATGATCGCCCTGGCCATCCTGCTGGCGGGATATTTCCGGTCCCCTAATTCGTTGATCTCGACGTTGCTATTAGCCATCTTTGCGCAAACGCTGACCATTGCCCTGCTGATTATGAGCAGGCAAAAATAGCGAGGTTGCTCGTGCCACCTCCCTCCCCGCCCGGGCTGTATAGGGGTGCGGGGGAGGGGAGGTCAGCCAGTCAGAATGGTTTTACTTCGCGTACTTTACGCTGCAGCCATAGCTCTTAGTTTCCGTGGTGGAAACGCTCTTACCAGCCACGAGCTCGCCCAGAGCCTTGTCGACATAATTCAACCGATCTTTTTCTTTCCCCCGGGGATCGTTGTCGATGGCGCCTTTGTAAGCCACGTTTCGGTTCTTATCGATGATAAACATTTGCGGCGTGGTGACCGCCCCATAGGCATGACCCACCGTGCCCTGCGAATCATCAAGAATCGGGTAGTTCAATGAATTGCTGGAAACCCACTTCTTGTTGTCCTGGGCCGTGGTGCCGTTGGTGGAGTTGATGGCAATCCATTCGACATTCTGATCTTTGTATTTATCACGCAGCGAAATCATTGTCTTTTCCTGGTAATGCCGCTGCACGAATGGGCATTGGGGATTCACCCATTCCAGTACAACAATTTTGTCTTTGTACTGATCCAGCGATACCGGTTTGCCGTCCTGATCCTGCAAGCTGAATTTCGGGGCGGGCTGCCCGACCTGGGCACCCGTAGCTTCGCCCCTGGTGTCGGCCATGGTGTCGGCCATGGTGTCGGCCATCACCAGGCCAACGGTTGTCGTCAACGCTGCACCGGCTAAGGCCAAGGTCAAAATGAGTGCTTGTTTAGATACGCGCATGGGGACGCTCCTTTAAAAAGAACTTCAGGGTTTTGATTTCGCTGGAAACGATTCCAGCGGAATTGCGATGTAGACGCCTTGGCGCACACCGTCGCCATCATCGTATGCGATCAAGGCACGCAGTTGATGTGATTTAATGGTTTGTCCGGAAAATACTGTTGCCTGATAGCGAATAGCGGTGGTATCGCCTTCGGTCTGCACCGTTACATGCTTGATTTGCAACGCTTCCTCGGGTGCGGGGAAGAATTCCACATTCCTGGGGGCTTGCTGCTTCCATTTGATCGTCACCTGCGCACCGCCAATGCCGAAAGTGCAGGTGGCAGGGCTATCGCTGGTGGCGCAATCCACCGGAAACTGCGGCAGCGATTTGCTGGCGAACGTGTCCTGATTGTCTTCGAACTTGTCAGGCGAGACCGGGAGGGTCAACTCGATCGCTTGCGAACCGGGAACGCATTTCTCTTCGCTGCATGCCAGCCAGTTGATCGTGGCGGCAAACCGAAACGGATGGCCGTGCGGATCAAGGTTCGCCGGCGTATCGACCGTGGCGATCAACAGCACCCGATTTTCATAACCGTAGTTGACGATGCCACCGGGGAGCGTCAAACGCGCGGGTACCGGAAATATCGTCTCATGGACATGGAAGCCGGTGGGCACGTCATACTTGATGGACGTAGCCTCACCGGAGTCACCGGGGTTTTCCCAATAAATGTGCCAATGCGGATCGACGTTAAGTAACAGCCCGATTCGAAAGGTATCTCCCGGCTTGACCGCTTTTACATCTGCCAGCATTCGAACCTGCACGTGCGACGGCGTCGCGGCAACAGACGTGGCGGCAGTACCGCCAAAAGCAGTAACAGCCATTAGCACCGACAAAAACCGCATCGCAAATTCCTTCCGTTCAGTACCAACGTTTCATCCGGCGATAGAAAACGTGATTGTAGGCACGATCGGGCAGTAAGCGTCCGCTAAATGCTAACCCAAATAGCACTGCTGCTCCCGATGCTTTTTTCTATGACGCCGCTCCTAAGGATGGTATGACTGGATATGCGCCGATACCACCGGTAAAATGCCGCGGGCGTTTCAGTAAACGAGCACTGCGATATGTCGGATTTAGGATCACAATCTCTATCACCGCAAAACGCTGCCGGGGTTGGCATGCAGGCTGGTGCTGCGCTCAATGCCAACGTGCTGGTGCTCAATAAATTCTATCAGGCCATTCGGGTGGTCAATGTGCGGCGGGCCTTCTCGCTTCTCTGTAAGGAGATGGCGGAGGTGGTCCACATTGAAACCGATGCCAGCGGTCAGGCCCGGTGGCAAAATTTTAACTTCGCGGGCTGGCGTGAGATTTCCCAGCTCAAAAAAGAGTTTGAGCCCAACGAATACGATTGGATTCATACTGTTCGCTTCCAAATTGCGGTGCCGCGTATCATTCGACTACTGATTTACGAGAAGCTTCCGAAACAGGAAGTGAAGTTTAATCGCCGTAATATTTACGCGCGCGATTCCAACCGTTGTCAGTATTGCGGGCATCGCATGCCCACGAGCGAACTGTCACTGGATCATGTGTTGCCGCGCAGCCAGGGCGGTAAAAGCAGTTGGGAAAACATCGTCTGCTGCTGCGTGAAGTGTAACGTGAAGAAGGGTGGCCGCACCCCGACGCAGGCGCACATGCATTTGATTACCAAGCCGGTGAAGCCGCGTCGGAGCCCGGTGATCAGCATCCGCCTGGCGGATGAGCGGTATTCGAGCTGGAAGCAGTTTCTCGATAACGCCTATTGGTCGGTGGAATTAAAATAGTTGGATGGTTTCCGGGATTCCAGGCTTACTTTTCAAATAACCGCTGACGGACTTTCAACGCTTGTGCGTTGTTGTGCCGATCCCTAGCGGTATGTCCCCGTTTCTTGTTGAGAAATCGCGCATGACCGCCACCGCGGGAACCAACCCCTCGATGGAACTCTCAGCCACCGACATGCCCGTGTCGCACGCGGTGCCCATGTCTCCTGAATCGCACGCGGCGCAGGCTGGCGCGCCCTTGCCAAGCCTGCCCGGCGCGCTGCCGACCCATCGAACCCACATTGCCGTGCTTGACGGGTTGCGTGGGCTGGCGATTTTGCTGGTCATGTTCGCCCACCTGGCCGTAGGCGAGCGCGGTCAGACGTTTATCACCAAATCGTTTCTAAAACTTTCCGCGGTCGGCTGGGTAGGCGTTGACCTATTTTTTGTGCTTTCTGGATTTTTAATCACCGGCATCCTGCTCGATTCCAAAAACAAGCCCGGTTATTTCCGAAATTTCTACGCGCGGCGAACCCTCCGCATCTTCCCCCTCTATTACGGGGTGCTGGCCGTTACATTTGGGTTGGTGCCACTGGTCATGGCTTGGCGCGGGCTCGCAGCTTCATCAATGCCCGCCAGCGCCCAGGCATCACTATGGACCTACACGTGCAACATTTGGATCTCCATCAAAAACAGTTGGCTTCCATCCACCGATTTCTTCCGGTTCGATCATTTCTGGTCGCTGGCGGTGGAGGAACAGTTCTATCTCATCTGGCCGGCGGTCGTGCTGTTGTGCAATCGCCGCACGCTGGCGCGCGTCTGCATCGCCTCGGCGATCGGGGCGGTACTGTTCCGTTTGATCATCTTGCAAATCAACCCCACCGGCTGGACCGCTTACGTTTCCATGCCGGCTCGTTTGGATACCCTGGCGCTGGGTGGGCTGCTGGCGATCGCAGCAAGGCAGCCGTTGGGATTGACGCCCTATGTCAAAATCGCGCGCTGCATTTTCTGGCCCGCCCTCATTGGCCTGGCGATCCTATTTGTAATCTGCAATGGGCTGCTCAACGAAACGCTGCGGGTGCGGCAAGTGGGATTCCCGCTGGTCACGCTGGCAGCTGTATCGGGATTGCTGTGCGTCGTAGCCGCCCCGCGCGACGGTGCGATTGCAAAGGTGTTCTCATCGAGAGTGCTGCGATTCCTGGGAAAGTACAGCTATGGCCTCTACATCTTCGATTACCTGATGTTCCCGTATTTCAGCACGCAGCTGGGAACGATGCGCTTCGCAATGAATCATTCATACACCGTCGCGCTGCTGATGCATGCCGCGTGCGCCTGGACGGCAGCGATCGCAATGGCCTGGCTGAGTTTTAACTTGTACGAACGCTATTTCCTAAAGCTCAAGAAGTGGTTTTGATCCGCACCGCCTAAACGACGCCTGCGCTTAGACGAACAGGAAATCCAGGTCTCGGACGATGCGATCAGCGAATGGGGTTCCCCGCCCTGTCACCAGATCATAGCCCGGCCCCGCAGGAAAACCGTTTGACCCCGCCACAATGTCGTTGAAATCGCTCTGTGGCAACGCATAAATCCCCCGGATCGCATCCCGTGGCCCATCCAGCGAACCATGTCCCTGCAACGCCAAACCCTGATCGGCAATTGCAAACAGCGCCGACCACTGCGGTGCCCCAGCGCTGGTTCCACCGATCACCTGCCAGCCGGAGATGCGATCGGCAGGGGTTGAATCGTAAACCTCGAACGCAGTGTTAGGATCGGCATCGTACGCAACATCGGGCGAGTAGGTCCGCTCGATCCTGCTGGGGCCACCTCCGCTGCCTGACCAGGCGATTTCGTCTACCCGATTGCCGGCCGAATCCAGCGTCAGCGTTGTCCCACCGACGGCGATGACGTTCGGCGAAGAAGCCGGCCACGATGCCGGAGCGCCACGGTCACCCGATGCCGTCACATAAACAATACCGCCCGGCAAACCCGATCCACCGATATGCCCGCGCGGCGTGGTCAGAACCGTATCGTAGTTTTTCTCGAACGGGGACTCATCCCCCCCCCAGCTTAGCGAGATGGCAACTACACCCGATTGATGCCGCGCATAGTCGATCGCTGCCAGCAAATCATCGGTGGTGTCGCTGGCCGCCTCCACCAGCAGGATGTGCGCCTTGGGGGCGATGGCATGAGCCCACTCCACGTCCAGCGAGACCTCCAGCGCCCAATTGGCATCCACCGGCGGTTTGCCACCGGGATGCGCAATCGTCAGGAACGGTTTTCCGTTGCCATCAAAGTTGGAAATTCCAAACGCGCGGTCGAAGACCCGCACATCGTTGACAATCGTGGGCGCATCGAAGCTGTCTACGATGGCAATGGTTTGCCCGGAACCATCGCCGGCCACCGTCCGTCGACCCACGTTGAAGGTGATCTGGTCGAATCCGTAGGCATGACGGATCATCGCCGGTGTAACACCCGAATCGCGTGCCATCAGCAAACGCGGCTCTAATGGCTCAGGAAAGTTGGGGATGGAATTCAGTTTTGTTTTCTTAGCCATAGAATGCCGCATTATAGGCTTATAAAACCGCAGGGAGCGAGACCGATATAGCTTACACGCTGCTGAGCATAATCACCGATCATTCAGCAGTTTTGATGACCAGGGTCTTTCGCCACACCCAAAGCGCTGGGTTTGCCCAGCTCATCATCGCCCGGGAGCGCGCAAAAAGTGGAATTTTGACGCCCCTCAGCTGGGGGCCGGCATTCAATGGATTGTCCTGCCGCAACCCTTCTGCAAATACGATGTCGTCTGCAAGCCCTGCTGCATCGGCGGCGCTGACGCCGCGCCCGAGCCGCAGAATCTTCCAGTGGAAAATATCCACCGGTGGCATGCAATAGGGTGCAGGCTCGGCCCAAGTTCCCAGCGCGGTGGCCCGGGCCCTGTCGTCGAGGAGCAACTGTGCCGCCAGCTGGCGCGTCCCTGCGTGGGTATCCTGTACAAACGCCCATAGATACACCGCGCCGAACATGACTTCCACCAAGCACAGAAGCATCAACGTCAGTCCGCGCAGCCATCGAACTCCCCGCGCCCGCCCGAGGGCCACCACCGCCGCTATTGCAAGGCTCACATCCAGCACCAGCGCAAAGCGCGCGTATTCCATCGGCTTGTGGTCGGCCAGGTAAAAAAACTGCACCGCAGACACCAGCGCCGGCGCGGCCATCAAAAGCCAGTCCGACCTTTGTCGAATCCCTGCCAGCAGCGTGATCGCCGAAAGCACCCCCACCACCGCCGTGCCCGGAGACGCTCCCTCCCCGATGCACAGAATCGCTGTGCGAGCCGATGCCACCGGCGAATCGGCCGCGCTATACATACCCACCGACGTTCCCAGGTTGGATGTTAATAAGGCACGGTTGGTGACCGCATTGATGAGCACATAGGGGTTGGTGATTGCGTAGAAGAAGACCCCGACGATTCCCGCCGCCAAGATTCGCCGCCACAGGGTTGGTCGCATCCACAGCAAAACCGGTAGCACTGAAAACGCCACCCATCCGCTCAACACCATTCCCAGCGCGGCACCGCACAACACACCGACGACCACGGCTCGTCGCCACGAGCCGTGATCCACAAACGCCATCGCCGCCCACATGGCTGCCAGCACCAATACCGCCCCCGGCAGGTGTGGCTTGGCCTCGTGCGCCATCGTGATGACCACGGGCATGGTAAAACACAACCCCCCCCCCGCCGCCCCCAGCCACATTCGCAGGGTGTCGTTGAGCCCCGGCGTGCCGCGCGTAAGTCGCCACACCAATCCATAGACAACGATCACACCGACCAGCCCCCACGCCATGCTATAAAACCGCGCCACCCGATAGAAACGCGCGATGGCCTCCGGATGATCCATATAAAACGCCACATCACGCACCAGCGTGATCCAATGCAGCTTCGCTCCGATTCCGAGCAGTCCCCCGATCGGATAAATCCACAAGCCACCGTATTGGTACAACTTTGGATCAAACTTCCCTTCCGATGGATGCATCATGGACAGGGCGCGCAGCGTGATGGCCTCATCCGGCTGAGAGGTGTAAAGCCGCCACCGGCGAATGATCTGCGCCTTTTGCTGATCCGTTTCATTCACCCACACGGTCTCATCCACCAGCAACGGATTCAACGCCACATCCGCCCCGCGATTGGCATCCACCACCCAACCACCCCCAACCGCAAAAATTTTATGGCCACACCACACAGGCCGATCCCCAAAAAGCCAACGGTCCGTCCACCGCGATGGCAAACCCCACTGCGCCCCGAGCCCAAACCACACGCTGGCAAGCAGCAGAAGAGTTGCGATTATGAGGCTATGCCGCCAACGCATGGTTCCAATATAAGATGCATCCGAAACCTGGCCCATCCCATTGGGACGATTTCTCAAAGGCGCTGTTTTCTCAGAATTTGATTCAAAATGTGATTGGAAAGTCCCGGCACCGCGACCAAGAAAACACGTTGACTCCACGTTGTTCAAACGGGACGGAGTAACGACCCAACCGGTCAACGTTATTTTTTCCTTGATTTCGCCCCCAACAAGGTTATCTTCTCCGCGCATCGTGCAACTCATCTTATCGGGAGCGGATTCATGTCCATGCGTTTTGCACATCGGATATTGGCTGATTTATTAACAGGGGGGGGCGCTCTAAGCCTTCTGCCCGTCAACGTTTAACCGCTGCGGCAGCAGCCAGCGTGGAAGCGCTGGAGAGCCGCACGCTGCTCTCAGCGAGTGTCTATGCCGTGAAAGCCCTTAGCAACACCATCGTGCAGGGCAACGTCACCAGCAACGTCAGTGTTAACACTGCCCGATGGGGCGCTGCCGATGCCAATGGATTTATCAGCGTGGTGGCTGATTCTGAATCCGATGCCATCAGCAAGGGCATCCTCGCCAACGCCACGGCTACCTCATCTGATCACACGCAATATCATTTTGGCCCGGGGTACTCCGGTGCCGGGTTCGGGATCGTGCAGTCTGAGACCACCGATGCACTCAACTGGAATCTCACGCTCATCAACCGCTCAGCCACTGGCTTTGCCAAGATCCAGGTGCATCCGCTGATCACCTCGTTCACCGTCACCGATGTGAACAATAAGAACTCTGCCACCAATCACGTCACCCCCACCGACAGCACATCCCTCACCCTGCTGGCCGTGCGCGACCCCGCCACTGGCTTTGGCACGGTCAAAATCGATGGCATTCTATCGGCCAACGATGCCCGCGGCCGCAACGAATCCACCTGGACCATGCGCTCCGATGGGCTGATCTCCACCAACGGCCTGCACAGCACGTATGGCACCCTTGCCGAAACTGATACCGGTGAAGTGGTTCACGTCACTCCCGGCACTTACAACGATTTTATCCTGCAGTTCGGTTTCGATCT
>JBBSFP010000076.1:0-8769 GCA_038238625.1 Tepidisphaerales bacterium | reverse complement strand
GTGCTGCTGGGCGGAGAGGTTAGAGCGCGCGATTTGAATTTGCTGCTGGGTGGCGCGCAGGTCGATATAGTTGCGTGCCACCTCCGACAGGAGCATAACCAGCACATCGCGGTAATCTTCCTGCGACGCCCCGATGTTGGCATCGGCTGCTTCCACGGATCGGCGAATCCCACCGAACACATCGATCTCCCAAGACGCGTCAAAACCCGCCTGATATGAATCGCTTTGATTGCCACCGATGCGGTTACCGCCGCCGGCTCGATTGCGCGAATAGGCTGCCGATGTGTTAACCATGGGATACCGGAGCGCTGCTGCTATCCCGCGCTGCGCGCGTGCCTGCTGCAATCGTGCGGCGGCTTGGCGCAGGTCTAAATTTGAAACCAGTGCCCGCTCGATCAACGAGGTGAGCTGCGCGTCGCCGAATTGCTGCCACCATTGGGCCAATCGCGCTGCCTGGGGCGTCACCCGGCTTGCCTGTGTCGCTGCCACTGCCTGTGTCGTGGCCACCGCCCCAGGGTTGGCAAACTCCCCCGGCAGGTCGGGATGTGGCGTGCGGTAGTCCGGACCCACGGTGCACCCGCCCGCGAGCAAGATTCCCCCCGCCATCATGTGCATCATCCGACGGCCAATCATTTCAAACCTCGCATTGGTTGTATCTACTCGTATCGCAACGCTTCGATCGGGTCCAGCCGTGATGCTTTCCATGCCGGGTAAAAGCCAAACGTCACGCCTACGAATGCTGAGACCCCTACCGATACGAGGATTGCGGGCACGGAGATTTCCACCAGCCACCCCATTAACCAGTGAACCATGAACCCCGCCCCGCACCCAAGGATGATTCCCAGGGCTCCGCCTCCCAGGCAAAGCACCACCGCCTCCACTAGAAACTGCCGCAGGATGTCCCCCCCGCGGGCACCCACCGCCATGCGCAGGCCGATTTCGCGGGTGCGCTCGGTGACCGACACCAGCATGATGTTCATTATCCCCACGCCCCCCACCAACAGCGAAAGCATCGCTACCACCAGCAGCAAAACGCTGATGGTATTGGTGGTGCTGGAGACCATTTTGGTCATCTCGGCCATATCGCGCACGTCAAAATCATCGGCCTGCTCTTCGGTCAGGCGGTGTCGATCGCGCAGAAGATCATTGATCTGTCGCAATGCCAACTGGGTCTCCCCCGCCGAACGCGCTGAAACATAGATGCGGTCAACATTCGGGAAGCGCACCGGTCTGGGCGTATCAGCGATCTCGATGCTCGACTGCGTCGGATAAACCGCTTCTGCCCCCGAGTACATATTGCTCAGCGTGTTCACCTCGCTGGACGACGACGAACTCTCGCTCTGGTTCACAGTCGCCACGGTCGAATTGGAAACTCGGAATTTCATCGTCGTCCAGGGCGTCAGCACGATGTCGTCCTGGTCCATCCCGAACATGTTGGCACCCTTACTCGATAGCACGCCCACCACCTTGAATGGGACATTGCGAATGCGAATCTCCCTGCCCAGGGGTTCTTCTTTCTCGAAAAGCTCGTCCACCACCGTCTTGCCGATCACGCACACCTTGGCGGCATTTCGCACGTCCTGTTCGGTGAAACATGAACCCTCAGCCATCTGCGTCCAACTGCGGATGTCCAGATATTCCGGGTTCACCCCCATCAGATTGCTGGGCACAGTGTTGCGGCTGCCATACACAACCTGCGTACGGGCGCTGACAATGGGTGAAACATAAAACACTGCAGGGCATTCGCGCGCGATGGCATCCGCATCCAGCGGTGTAAGCGTGACATTGGTCCCGACTCCATAACTCACGCCGCTGTTGGACGATGCCCCCGGGAAAACCAGCAATGTGTTGGCCCCCATGCTCTCGATGGTGGCGCGCACGGTGGAGGATGATCCTTGCCCGATCTCGACGGTCGCAATCACCGCTGCCACGCCGATGATGATCCCCAGCGTCGTGAGAATGGAGCGCATCACGTTGCGTCGCAGCGCATGAATCGCCGTTCGCGTTGTTCGGAAAACGGTCATGCTCCCGCCTGCATCTGGGCAACAGGCTGGCCGTGCGGAAGCGGCACAGGATCGGCAGCCACCAGACCATCATGCATCCGGATCGTACGCTTCGCATGCCTTGCTACTCCAGAATCATGGGTCACCAGAATGATAGTGATCTGGTCACGCTGATTAAGCTCTTGAAACATCGCCAGAATTTCTTCGCTGGTATGCGAATCCAGGTTCCCCGTCGGCTCATCGGCCAACAGCAGGGGCGGGCGGTTTACCAGTGAGCGCGCGATGGCCACACGCTGCTGCTGACCGCCCGATAGCTGCGAGGGCTCGTGGTGCATGCGATCTTTGAGCCCCACCAGCTCGAGCATCTCGGCGGCCCGCTGCCGCGCCTGGCGCTCAGACAGATTCGCCGCCGTGTAGGCCAGTGGCATGGCGACGTTATCCAGCGCGGTAGTGCGTGGGAGGAGGTTGAAGCTCTGGAATACGAACCCGATTTTCAAATTTCGCACCATGGCTCGCTGATCGGATGTCAGCGCCGAAACGTCCTGGCCATCGAGCCAGTATTGCCCTGCCGTGGGCCGATCCAGGCATCCCAGCAGGTTCATCAATGTTGACTTACCGGATCCCGATGCCCCCATCAGTGCCACCATCTCCCCCCGTTCTATTTGCAGCGAAACACCGCGCAACACCGGCACATCCACCTCGCCAAGGTAGTAGGTTTTGAAAATCTGTTCCAGCCGAATCAGCGCCATGGCAGTTGGATTAATGCTTCTTTCCAAACTGTGGCATGAATGGGTTACGTCCCGTCCCCGCCGCTGCTTCGCCACGGTCTTCACCCACAATTAGTTTCGTCCCGGCCGTGAGCTCACCACCGACAATTTCCGTCGACATTCCATCGGTCAGCCCCAGCCGCACCCGGATGGGCTTGACCCACTTTCCATCCTGCACCCACACATACCCAAATTTGGGGGGCACGTTCGCGCTACTGCTCTCCCGCTTTTCTCGCCCAATCGGCTGCGTGGTGGCATCCCCTTTTGCGGCGGTGGCGGGTTTATCTTCAACGGTCCCGGTCGCCGGTCCCCGGCTGGTCTGCACCGATTTCCCCCCCGCATGATGCGATTTTTCGTCTTTGATCAACTGGGCTTTGTCAGCGGCAGAAATCTGATTCTCATCCGGGTACCAGCGGAGCGCGGCATTAGTCACCAGCAGCGCATCAGAATGATCCGCCACCTCAAATTGAACGTTCGCGGTTGTGTACGGGTTGAGCTTTTCGCCGGGGTTATCGGTGCCGATCTCCACGATGTAAGTGACCACGTTTTGCGTCATGGTCGCGTTGTAGCGCATCTTGATCACTTTGCCGTGGAAGGTTTCACCCGGATAGGCATCGACGGTGTAGGTGACGGGTTGATCGGGCCTGATATTGCCGACATCCGCTTCGTTGACCGATGCCCATACTTGCACTCGCGACAAATCCTTGGCAATCAGAAACAGGCTCGGCGCGTTCAACGCAGATACCACGGTTTGCCCGATGTTCACCCGCCGCGCGATGATCACGCCATTCACCGGTGATTTGATGGTGCAATAATCGAGGTTTCGCTGCGACCGCTTCATGGCCGCGTTGCTTTGCACCACGCCGGTGCGCGCCTGGTCGAGCGTAGCCTGCGACACCGCCAGCCCAGCGCGGGCGATTTCAAAATTAGCGCGGTACATGTCGTAATCGTTTTGCGACAAGGCATCGGATGGGCCGATCTTCTGGGCGCGTTCCCAGTCACGCTGTGCCTGCTCCAGCTTCGCCTGCGATTGCGCCACATCCGCCTGGCTTTTTCGCACGTTCGCCTCGGCAGCGTCGACGTTGGCTTTGGCGGATTCCAGATCTGCCTCGTAGAGCGTCGGGTCAATTCGCGCCAGGATGTCATCCTTTTTCACATGCGTGCGATAGTCGACCGACTTGCCTTCGTTTTCGCGATCGGGTCCAAATTCGATAATGATGCCCGCAACCTGGGCCCCCACATCCACCACCTCCTCAGGCTCGATCGTCCCGGTGGCGCCGATAGTGGCACGCAATTCGCCACGAGTGGCTTCTTCGGTCTTATAAACGACCGGCTTGCTGCCTTTGAAATACACGCAGCCGCCGATTCCCCCCCCAACCACGGCCAGCACAGCCAATATCCTCAAAAACACCTTCATCGCTCTTGGACTTTCGTTAGGGGTAATGCAGATTTTTTCGCCGGTAGACTTGATACGGGGCCCTGACCAAGCAACATTTCCATGTGCCGACCGACGGTCCCCAGAAGCCCATGCAATTCTTTTTGCTGCTCGGCACTGAGTCCTGCCAATAATTGCTGAATCTGTGCCTGATGCACTTCCAATACCCGTTGCACCAACGTGCGGCCCTCAGTGGTGAGGGTCACCCGCTTGCTGCGCAAATCAGTGGCCGAATGGTCGCGCGCCACCAGCCCGGTGCGCTGCAGGCGATCGACGACACCGGTGACGCTGGGTGGCTGAATGAGTAGCCGTTCACTCAAATCCGTCAGCCTTAGCCCCTGTTGTTCGTCCCCGCCCTTCTTGGTCCCAGAGGGTGCCGTCCCCTTTTGCGCCGCCAGCGCAACCGGACGATCACGATGGCTCGCTTCGTGCAGGTTTCCCTTAGCTGCCAATTCTGCCCGATACAGTGTTCGCAACACAGCCCATTGTGATCCGCTGATTCCGAACCGCGCAAAGTAGCGCTGCATTAACCGATCCACCAAACCGTAAGCGCGCAGCAGCGCATGAAACGCCGCTTCGGCACAGCCTGCATCCGTGACATCACGATCTGATTCAGACGCTCTGGCGGGCATTCATTTCCTTGCGCGCGTAAGGTCAACCACCCGATTTTCAATACGGTCCATTAGACACAATCCGCGCCCGAAAGTTAGCATGCTAAGCACCTACCCGCCAGAGTGGGGCACGGTGACCTTCATCGATCGGATCGACAAAAACAGCGGGATCTCCTTGCGGGCCACGTTCTCCGCAGCAGCACGGGGACCGCTCGTACTGTTCTTATGGCTGGGCCATTCCTCGATTGCATCCACCAGCAGACCCGCCGCGCGCAACGCCTTCACATACGTTTGAATAGGTTTGTGAAACGACCATGTGTATTTGTCCGGCGACTTACCCGGATGCGTCACAATCGGTGTCTTACGTGGAAGTAGGTAACGATCCACCCGGCGATATTGCACCGACGGGTCTGCATCCCATCCCCAGCTCGTCTCGCCTGCACCTCGAAAACATGGATGCATCATCACGATCACCAGTCGCCCCCACTCGCGCAGCACCCGCGCCGCCTCCATGAACACCGGCCCCAACGGGTGCATGTTCTGTATCGCCAGAACGCATGCCGCACCGGTGAATTGACCGGATGCCAGAAATCCCATCTCCTGTGCTTCGGCGATCTCATAGCGAATCGATTCCGGTCCCCGCTGACGCGCTGCTTCAATCAATGGCCGGGCGGCATCCACGCCGGTCATTTCCACCCCACGTTCAGCCAGGATCCTGCATAGCACGCCCTGCCCGCAGGCGATGTCTAACCCCCGGTCCCCCGGCTGCAACGCCAGCATCCGCAGCACACCCGGCAGCACCACCTCACGGTGATATTCGCTCCCGAACTCGCCCACAAGCTGATCGTACCAATCGGCAACATCGCCCCAGTCGGTCTTCATCGCACCCGACGTGGCCTTAGTTCCGTTGGGTTGCTGATCCCTTTTCATGGAACCAGTAACTCCATGTCCGGTGGGACGGGTTCAGAAAAAACCATGCTTCGTTGATCGCGCGGATGCGCGAAAGCAAGGTGTGTTGCCGCCAGCATCAGCCCCGGGGGCGTGCCCGGCTCGATGGGAGCGCTGTTCCCGTAAACCGAATCTCCGACGACCGGTGTGTTCCGCTGGCTCAGGTGAGCGCGGATCTGATGTTTACGCCCGGTGCGCAACGTCACCCGCAGCAACGCGCGCTTGCCGTTGTTACGGATCATCTCATACTCAGTCACCGCGCGCTGGCCCTTGCCGGGCTGCGTTGTGGAATACATCTGTCCGTCGGCGCGCTCCAGCAGGTGCGTGTCAATGGTGGCGCGCGGCGCGGGCACCCCGTCCACCACTGCGGTATAAATCCGTTGCACCGTGTGTTCAAAAAATTGCCGCTTCAGTTCCCGGAAAGCATCATGATTCTTACTAAACACCAACAGTCCGCGCGCATCCCTGTCCAGGCGGTGGATAACGCCCACGCGCGCCGCCGGCTCACGCTGCGAAACATACTCCCGCAGCACGGCAATAAGCGTCTGCCGTTTTTCACCGGGCACGGTGCTGGTCAAAAGGCCCGGTGGTTTGTGAACCACGAACAGATCAGCATCCTCGAAAATAATTCGCACGCCATCCGGTAGCGCTGGCACCACCCTGGGCATTTGCCTCTTCCCCGCGACCGTTACCGTGGCCCCTGCAGGCAGTGGCTCTTTTATTCTCCTGGCCACCCTCCCATCGATCCTTACGCGCCCGCCCTCCACCATCGTTTTTAACGATTGCCGGCTCGAATCCGGATATTGACCGGTCAGCCAATCAAGCAACACCCCTGCGCCATCTTTGAGCAACCCTGAAGTCGTAGGCGCATCCATATTCCGATTTTATCAACCTTTCGCAGTCCCTGGTTAATCGCGCATGCAATCTATGTCGATTTTCTACAGCCATAGTGGCATTACTACTCGCCCGTCTTCTGCAGAAACAAGAAAAAGCACATGCGTTCCGTCGAATTTTCCATCCCGCGCAGCGCGAAAAGTTTGTAGAACCACGCCAGATCATTCTCGGTTGGGGCATCCGCTGGAGCGGAAGCCTTCCCAACGATTTCACTGGCTGGCACGCCCATGATGTAATCACACAGGTAGGCGATATTGACCTCGAAGGCGGTCTGTGTGGAAAGCACAAATAAGTTACCGGCACGAATCACATCGCGCAGATAAACGTCGGTCATCTTCAAGTCCGCCGCATCCAGTGCATCCAAAAATGCCAACGTACGCGGGTCTTGCCTCCACTCCTGTGCCTGGCGTTCCTCGTCACGAAACCCGGATAGCCCGGCATCAAAGTGGGCCTGAAGCCGGGTGTAGTACAATTCAACTTCGTCGCCCACCAACCATCGCGCGATGACGGTTTCGCCAGGTCTGCGGTAGATGTGATAGTCATTGGTCGACAGACCCCCCGAGGCGGGAATCGTGAGAACGCGCAGTGCCTCGGGGTGAAATTCGGGGTCTAGTAGTGGGCCATTCAGAATTTTCCCTTTTTCCAATTTGCCCATCGCCTGCTGAAGATCGCGCGCCACTGGCGCTTTCAGATCGATCAGATGCCGCGCATCGAACTTACGCTGTCCCTCCAAAACCGCCGCCAGTTCGGCGTGCATGCGGAACTCGTCGCTCTTATCCTTGGCCATCACCTTCGGATCGTAAGCGTTCTCCGGCGGAACTTCTTCGGGTTCGTCAAACATAAGCGTCGGCTATCGGAACAATTGGCCAATGGGTGTTCACCGAACCGGGACAGCTTCTTTAGTGGCCGGTGCAGTCTGGGGCATGGGCATAATCACGCCATCGCGCGTGGCCAGTTTTTTAGCGATTGCCGCGCCACTGGTCAGCGCCCCTTCCATGTAACCGACGAATTTGTAGCAGGTGTGCTCGCCCGCCAAGTGAAGCCGGCCCAGCCCTCTTGCCATCATCGGGCCGATGGTCGTCACCTGCCCGGGCCCCGGGAACGAGTAGCCGGCCATGGTCCACGGATCGCTCGGCCAATCCATAAAGCGCGAACGAACAAAATTCTCCCCGAAACCCGGGTAAAGTCGCTCGAGCGCGTCGGCGTAGGTTTTGTCACGATCCTTGGCCGGGATGGCCCGGGCCTGTTCTGCCAATGGGCCACCACTGAAAACCGTCAGCTCGGCCTCCCCATCGCCGGGTTGATTATCGGTTCCTTCCCAAGTCATGCTCAACAACTGGTCGCACTGACTATCGGGGGACAACTTTTTCTCATTCCAGTAGCGGCCCTTGGTAACGGCCAGGTATTTGATGTTGGTCCCCATTAATGGCACCAGCGCCTCGGGGAGTCCCGGATCAAATTTGATCTTGCTCCATGTCGTCGGTGGCACTGCCAGCACAACGTCGTCCACTTCCAACGTGCGACCGTCGCTGCAGGTCAGCTGCATCTTGCCGCCACGCGCTACAACCTCCGTCACCGCAAGCTTGAGAAAGATTCGCTGCCCCAACTGTCCGGCAAGGCTGGTCGCCAGCGACTGGTTGCCTCCCTTACATCGATACACTTCGCTGTCGGTCCAATATTTTTCCACGCCCCCGCCCTTCACCTGCGTGAGGTTACCCAGGTAACTTTGCTTATTAAGCGCCTGGCCATTGTTACCCTCTAATTGCGAAGTTACACCCAGCTTGCAGAGGGCTTCGAGCTTCTGCCCATCAACCCATTGCTGCGTGGATTTTTGATCCAGCGCGGCGGCATCGGGGGTGTTCCACGGCTCTTCCTCGTTCACATTGCGGGCATCATCGTTCATGATCGCCAGGGCAACTTTCATCTGATCGTACAGGTCACTGGCCTCCTTCTCGCGCAGCAGCTTGCCGCCCAGATAGAGCGGCGAGTCGGAGCCTTCTTCGCCTTCGCTGACGTCCAGAAATTCCAGACCAAATTTTTCTTTGTATCCCACCCAGTGCGGATGGTTGGAGCCGATCAATTCGCCGCCCCCTTCGATGTTCTTGCCTTTG
>JBBSFP010000075.1:0-8774 GCA_038238625.1 Tepidisphaerales bacterium | reverse complement strand
TCGCAGTGATGACGCCGGCAAAAGCTGGTCGTTTGATTATCAGGGCCACACGCTCAACACTATGTATCACGCCGTCAACGACCCGGCCACCAAGTCGACATTCGCTGCCGTCAGCAGTGTGCACGATCTATATCAAAGCACTTATCTGGCGGACAACCGCATCGACAAAGGCCAGGGCGGCGTTCTGGTGACAGGCGACAACGGTAAGACGTGGAAACCGGTGGGTAAGCTCAACAAACCCACGGTTTGGGTGGCCATCGATCCCGCGCATCCAAGGCGAATCTTTGCCGCCGTAGTCTCCGCACAGGAGGGCGGGATTTATCTAACCGACAATCCGGAGAAAGAAGCCGGAGCCACCTGGACTCGTCTGGCCGCTCCACCGCGGACTGAAGGGCATCCCTACAACATCCAGGTGCTCAACGATGGCGCGTTGCAAGTGACCTACAGCGGTCGCCGCGTTGGGAACAATTTCACTCCATCCAGCGGTGTTTTTCTGAGCCCCGACGCAGGTAAAACCTGGCAGGATCGCAGCGATCCCAATATGCGGTTTTGGACCAAAGACATCGTGGTCGATCCCGCCGATCCGCAGCAAAACAACTGGTATGCCTGCGTATTTTTCGCCTGGGGTAAGGCAGGTGGGCAAGCCAAAAGCGGGCTCTATCACACCAAAGACCGTGGCAAAACCTGGGAATGCCTGGCCGACAATGCGACCTCTCCCAGCAACCTGCTCAATGTCGAATCATGCGCTTTCGATCCGAAACACGACGGTGAATTTTATTTCACCACCGAACAGGATGGCTTGTTCTACTGTGCGAATGTCCGGGTCTCCAATCCGCGATTTCAACAAGTTGCCGGCTACCCGTTCAAGCACCCGCTGCGCGTGCAGTTTAATCCCGCCAAGTTGGACGAAATGTGGATCACCAGTTTCGGCAACGGCATCTGGGTCGGAAGCACGACGAATTGAAACAGAGAACATCGCAAGACGCGCTGTAGCCGCACCATTCGTGGGTGTCGGATACGGACGAGTTGCAAGCGGACGCTGTACGGCGGCACGACGGATGGTATCCTGATCCACATGAGCCGATTCATTGCCGACATCTTTTTGCCTGGGTATGCCGCGACGGGGTTGGAGTTCGTGACCGGCATTCTCATCGCCTACATCTTTGCGGTGATCATCAGGCCGCAACTGATTAAAAAGCGATCGCAGTTTTATATCGCCGTCTGGCTGGTGGCTGGGTTGTTGCTGCTCCATACCCTGTCCTACTTTTTTGGCACCATGAGCGTGGGCTTGGCGCGGCTGTGTGTTGTGCTTGCGGGCTTTGGACAGATAGCGGTCTTCCTGACGCTGGTGCTGGCAACGGGTGGCCTGTCCTTAACCCAGCTCGGCGGGGAATTATCAAATGCCTACGAGGTAATTCGGCGCGGCGAAACCGAGAAGACCACCGTCATTCCGCTGACCGACAAACAAAAGATGGCTGCCGCCGAGCGTGCCGCGTCCGATGATCTGCCCAAAGTGTGATGTTTCGGTGATGTGGTTTTTCGTTCAGCCTTACCCCCTCCGCTGAAATTTTCATGATCAATGGCATGCATCCGTTGTTGTCGCTTTGGTCGCGCCTGCCGGTGGCTTCCCTGTCTGCAGTGCAGGTGGGATTCTACATCAGCCTATGGAAGCTGTTTTTAGTCGTACCGTTTCTGATCGTCTGGTGTCGGTTGCTTACCTGGGCCGACAAGGATGCGCAGGTGGCTTATCTGCCGCGCGAATGGATTAATCTCGGGAACCTCGGCGGGTTGATTCTGGCGTCACTCCTATTGTTTTTAATTCCCTACTATTTCGTGGGGCTGGCGCTGTTTATTGTCATCTTCGGCGCGGAAATCGGTGTGTATTTGACCCTGCGTAATGCGAAAGTGGGCCTGGCGGACCTGAAAAAGTCGTTCGAAAAAAAGGACAGTCCGCGGCAGCATGCGCGGGCCGCGGCGGCGCTTGCCAATTCATTGACCTTCATCAACGCTGCTGGGAAGGCACTGCCGGTGCCCACTGCCGAAGATCGCGAACGTTCGGGCTACGACGGAGTGCAATCGCTATTGATGGAACCCCTGCTCAAAAACGCTGAACGCGTGGAGCTGATTCCCGCAGCTGATGGCACGGTGGCAACGCGCTTTACGGTAGATGGCGTGGCTTACAACGCTCAAGAGTTGGATCGCTCTTCGGCGGCGCAGGCGATCGTTTATTTGAAGCGAGGCGCGGGGTTGAACCTGGAAGAACGTCGCAAGCCCCAGACCGGTTTGCTCCGCGTGACCATGGGTTCCTTTCGGCGCGAGTTGGAAATCCAAACCGCAGGGAGCGCGGCGGGTGAATCGCTCAAGGTAGTGGTTGATCCTAAAAAACGGCACGCATTTAAGCACACAGAACTGGGTTTCACTCCTGAGCAGTTGCAGACTGTCAGCGACGTCATTGCCACCGAGAAAGGTGTGGTGCTGGCGGCCGCCCCACGCGGGCAGGGATTAACGAGCCTCCTTTATGCACTGGTGCGCGGGCACGATGCATTCATGCGGCATATCGTTTCCGTGGAGCGCGCGCCGGAGCAGGAGCTTGAGGGTATCACCCAAAACCCCATCCCCGCCAATGCCTCACCAGCCGAAGAACTTAAGCAAGTGGATTGGGTTCTCAGCCAGTTGCCTGATGTCGTGATGATCAACCAGATTGAAGAACCGCGCTCCGCCGTCGCCGCGGCGCAATATGCAAAAGACAAGCGTGTCTATGTGGGGCTGCGCGCGGGAAACATCTTCGACGCATTATTACAATGGCGGAAAATGGTGGGGGATGATCGGCTGGCTCTGGAATCAGTGACGATGGTGGTTTGCGTGCGTGTGTTGCGGCGGCTGTGCGCTGCGTGCAAGACCGGCTTCGTCCCTGACCCCGAGGTGCTGCGGAAATTGAATTTGAACCCCCAGCGTGCCGCCAGGCTTTATGCCGCTCGCAAGGAACCCCTGCGCGATAAGAAGGGAAATGCGGTTCCGTGCACGTTTTGCCACGACCTGCATTACACCGGCCGGGTGGGGATTTACGAGGTACTGTTCGTGGACGAAGAGTTGCGCAACCTTGTGCTAAGCGGTGGGTCACAGAATCAGATGCGGGCCGCATTTCGCAAGCAGCGCGGGCGGTTTTTGCAGGAGGTCGGGCTGGAGGTTGCCGAGTCGGGAGAAACCAGCATCGATGAAGTTCGCCGAGTCCTGTCCACCGCCGATCCCGCGCGCACGCAGGCCTAAGTCACATGAGATTCATCAATCAGTGGGTACCAAATGACTTTTCGAATCATCCTGTTCATTTTGATTCTGGCGATGGTGTATTGGCATTATCTGCAGGGGTTCTTTAGCGCTACACTCAGCGCCATCTATAGCGTGATGGCAACGGCGGTGGCACTCGGGTTCCATGAAAACATGGTAAACCTGATCGCGCCCAGCGGCCTGGCTGATTCCGCGAACGCCATCGCCACCGTCGTGCTGTTTGCCGTTACCTACCTCGTTCTTCGGCTGCTGTCAGACCGTCTGGTACCCGGCAATCTACGCATGAAGGTTTGGGTGGATCGCATCGGAGCTGTAGTGATGGGATTGGTCGCCGCGATCTTCGCAGTGGGAGTGCTAGCGGTGGCGGCGCAAATGCTTCCATTCGGGCCCAGCATTGGTGGATACGCTCGCTACACGATTCTGAGCGTCAGTGGCACTATCCCGGTGACGCAGCCGGTGGGCCCTTCGATCGATCGCCCGATGACCGACTTCATGGTGGCTGCTCAATTTCCCGCAACGCCCGATTCCACCATGATGTGTGATGATTTGGTAATTGGTGCGGCCTCTTCTTTCAGCGCGGGGTGCTTATCAAACGGCCATCCCCTTCATCAGATTCATCCCAATTATCTGCAGGAATTATTCGGCGCGCGCATCGGTATCGAGCCAGCAGCGCGGCACACTGCGCAGAACTGGAATGGTGAGCAAGTGGGCGCGGAGACGCCATATACGCTGCACCGCGTGCGGGCCCGCGATGCAGAGTTGCCTTCAATTCGCAAACAAATTGACCACAACTACACCAATGTTCCAGATTCCATCGATGCGCAGCCCGATGCGTTACTACTGGTGGTGCCGGTGGTTTTCAATTCTTCGGCCACTGATAAGGATAGCGATATGGTCCGCCTCACCTGCGGTTCGGTTCGGCTGGTGACGAAGAACGGCGAAATATGCTCGAATCACTTTCCAATGGGGACGTGGGATCCCGAGCGACACGTCCTCTATCTCAATCATGTGGATGATCCCATTTTCGTGCGTACGCACATTCTCGATACAAGACTGAGTGACAAAGTCGATAAAAATGTCGGGCATGCCTATTTCGTATTCGAGATTCCCCGCACCGATGTGCTCAGTGACATTGCTAATCCGCTGAAAATGTCGTTGCGCGATGGAGCGTTCCTGGAGATTAAACAACTGGCCCGGCTCACGCTGGCTGATCCGAAGACATTTCCGGACAAAAATCCGCAGCCTCCGTCGACCGTGTTGGAGAAAGAGCCCCCCCTGGCAACATCGCCGCATAACTCCGCGCTACCGGTGGCGTCACCGGTTAGTCCGACCCCGACAGCACCCAAGCTGCCGGTGAAGCCAGTGTCAGCGGAGGAATCGGACCGTCTGCCGGTACCAGTGAAAGTGGGTTCGCCCGCCCCCGGTGCCACGCGCTTTGATGAGACCCTGATGGTGGCACTGCAAGCAGGAAAGGTGGAGAGCCTCACCATGCACATGGGAGAACCCATCGCCTCCCCCGGGGCCGGCGCGGCACAGCACCTCTTAGCGCTCAGCGGCAGGCTGGTGCAGATCACCTGTGACGTGTCCGCCGAAAACCCATGGGACATTGCTGCCGAACTCCCGTCGTTCGAACTTTCCGATGGCCAGATTAAACTTCCCGCGCGCGGAGCCTGGATGAGGGTGAAGCAGACCAATGGCGAAGATCGTTATGTAATGTTCTACCGAGCCAGCGACAAGGTTGAAAAAATCGCGCCGGAACCGGGGACGTTTACGCAGCTGGTTTTGATATTCGAAGTGGCAGACCCAAAAAAACCACTGGAGCTTTTTTACAAGAAACAATCGGCCGGACGCGTCACGCTCACGCAGGCCGCAACGCAGTGAACGCCCATTTGCCCGCTTGCATAATGCTGAATGCCTGGTGCCAGATTGCCTGGTGCTAATTGCCTGACGTCGACATCGGCGTGATGGCACCAGGTGCCGAGGCGGTAACCAATGGCAGGGTGATTTCTTCCCCGCCTCGCTGAACCGTCAATGTCGCATTTCGAGCATATGCCTCGCGCACCTGGGCGCACAGCGAATTAAAATCGTCACCCCCCAAATCTGAAAGCTTTAGCCCCTGCGTGCCGGTAATGATGTCATTAACCCGCAGGCCGTAGTGGGTTGCCATCACTCCACGCGGGTCGATGGCACTGACCTGCAGACCTTGAATTTGCTCTGCAGGGCCAACGGGTTTGAGGGTGATGGAATCCAGAGCGCTACGACCGTCGGAATCGAGTCCGCTCCACTGCCGAACCTGCGTGGAAGCCGTATCGCGAACCTTAAGGGCATTCTGGGTTTGCGGCAGCGTAACAGCGTGCATAATCCATACGGTCACACCCAGAGTGACCAGTAATCCCACCAGCCCGAATGCCATGCGCATGATGTTGCCTCATTTTCCCGCCATGAAATCGCATAATTTAGCGGCGATCGCTCACCCGGCGGACGTTGCCTTCTTTATGCTTCCCAGTGGGTTTCCCCAACGCCTTTAATACGTGCATGGCCTTTCGAGGATCGGCGACTTTAAAGATTCCAGTGGTACGTCCACCCGGGGCGCCACTGCTTACATAGGCGTAATTGATGTTCACATGATTCTGGCCCAACAGCCGGGCAACGCCGGCTAACGCGCCGGGGTTGTTGTTCATCTCCAGGCAGAGCACATCAGTTTCGGTCATGGGCAGTTCGAGCTTCGAGAGCGTATTGCGGGCATGGTCGGGGTTATCGGCCACCAGGCGCAGCACGCCGTGCTCCTGCGAATCGACCAAGGTCATGGCGCGCACGTTTACTTTCTCATCGGCTAGTGCCCCGGTCACCTGCGCCAGCACGCCGGGCTTATTCACCAGAAAAACGCTGAACTGGATTGAAGTTTCACCGGTAGCGGCGGGGCGTTGGGTTTCGGCCATGAAAGTCACTCCAAAATTTGATGGCAACTTAGGGTGCGTACGCCAGGATCGCTTCGCGCTGGCTATGCTTGATCGGAAGCACGCGGTCGAGGCCGGTGATGCGGAGTAATTCGAGCAGTTTGGGCCCAACTCCGCAGAGGACCAGCATGGATTTATCCAGTGCTGCCAGCCGCCGGCGCAAGCCCATGACGATCCCAATTGCCTGGCTGGAAAGGTATTGCACGCGCTCGAAATCCAAAAGCAGCATCCGTACATCCTGCTCATCGACCAACTTGTAGAGAGCCACTCCAAGGCGATCGAGCTCCAGCGGGTCCATGAGCGAAGTAACCGTGAATTCCACCACCGTGAAGGTTTTTACCTTCTGGGTATTGAAAGGGAGGGGGCTTTCACCAATGATTTTGCTGTCACTCATGGTTTTGCGTCCTTCACGAGTTTGCGATTTTCACTGCTTTTTACGCGTGCGACTTTACGACCGATTGGCACCAGCTTAACCCCGAGCGCGATCTCCATCACCTGGTCGGTGTTTTCAACGAAATGAAATTTCAAAGTGTCGCGCACTTCCTGCGGAATCTCCGGCAGATCTTTTTCATTACGCCGCGGCACGATCACTTGTTTGATTCCCGCACGTTTAGCGGCGAGCGTTTTTTCCTTCAACCCGCCAATGGGCAGGACCAGGCCGCGCAGCGTGATTTCACCGGTCATGGCGAGGTCATAACGAACCGGCTTGTTCAGCAATAGCGACGCCAGCGCCGTAAACATCGCGACCCCCGCGCTGGGGCCGTCTTTGGGGACCGCACCGGCGGGTACGTGAATGTGAATATCGCTTTCTGCCAACATCTTGGCGTCGATCCCTAGCCGCTGCGAGTTCGAGCGAATCAGGCTGAAAGCCGCGGTGGCCGATTCTTTCATCACTTCCCCTATCTGCCCGGTCAGCGTGATATTTCCCTTCCCGGGCATGCGAGTGGCTTCGATGAACAGGATTTCACCGCCCACCGGTGTGTACGCCATCCCCGTTGCTACCCCGGCTACGCTGGTTCGCGATGCAAGCTCCGGCTCGAAGCGCCGCGGCCCAAGGATCTTGTTAACCGCCGCCGTATCAATGACAGATTTTTGGCTCTGACCGCCCACAATTTCCGCAGCCACCGATCGCGCCAGGCTGCCGATGTTACGTTCCAGATTTCGCACGCCCGCTTCGTGCGTGTATCCCTCGATCACCATGCGCAACGCCGCATCCTTGAAAACGGCTTGCTTAGCGGAAAGGCCATTGGCTTCTAATTGGCGTGGCACCAAGTATTGCCTGGCGATCAGCAGCTTGTCGTTCTGCGTGTACCCCGGAATTTCGATGACCTCCATTCGATCACGCAACGCGCTGGGCACAGGATCCATTGAGTTGGCGGTGGCGATAAAAAGAACCTTCGACAAATCAAACGGCACATCCAGGTAGTGGTCGGTAAAGGTGTGATTTTGAGCCGGGTCGAGCACTTCAAGAAGCGCCGAGCTGGGGTCGCCGCGAAAGTCGGCGCCGAGCTTGTCAATCTCGTCGAGCATCATGACTGGGTTCCGGGTACCAGCCTTGCGTACCTCGGCGATAATGCGACCCGGCATCGATCCGATGTAGGTTCGCCGGTGGCCCCGGATGTCCGCCTCATCGCGCACGCCACCCAGCGCTACGCGGATGAATTTTCGCCCCATTGCCTCGGCAATGCTTTTGCCGAGCGACGTCTTACCTACACCCGGAGGGCCGACGAAACACAAGATCGCGCCGCCCCCGCCCGGTTTCAATTTCAACACCGCCAGATATTCGATGATCCGGCGCTTCACCTTTTCCAGATCATGGTGATCTCGATCCAGAATTCGCTTGGCCTCGGCAAGATCGAATTTATCTTCGTCGATCACCGCCCAGGGCAATTCGCTGAGGATCTGCAGATAGGTTCGTATGACCCCATATTCCGGTGAAGCAGTCGGGATGGTGTCGAGACGCGCCAGCTCACGGTCGGCTTCCTTGGAAACGATCTCGGGCAACTTCGCAGCCAGTAATTTTTCCCGCAGGAGATCCACCTCGCCGGCGCCGCTGGGGTCCCCTTCGCCTAACTCTTTTCGAATGGCCTTGAGCTGCTCTTGCAGGTAATACCGGCGCTGCGATTTATCAATGTTTTCCTTGACCTGGGACTGAATTTTGTCTTGCAGCTCGAGCACGTCCAGCTGGGTGGCCAAGCGTGTGGCAATGACGCGCAGTCGTTTTTCAACATCCAATTCTTCGAGCAGTTTTTGTTTTTCGATCGAATCCGCCTGGAGGTTTGCCGCCAGGAAATCCGCAAGTGCACCAGGCGCGGTGATGCTGTTGAGCACCTGTGCCGCCTCGTCTGGGGTGTTGGGGGACAACTCGATTACCCGGTTGGCCTGTTGCCGCACTGATGCCATCAGGGCATCGAGCTCCGGAGTGACGACCAGCGTCTCCTCCAATACTTCAATGCGTCCCAGCAAAAAGGGTTCGACCTTTTCTAATCCCAACAAACGGAAGCGCGCTGCCCCATGCACGATGATCGACTG
>JBBSFP010000074.1:0-8775 GCA_038238625.1 Tepidisphaerales bacterium | reverse complement strand
GGTCCCCGGGGGGCCGGGGTGGGCAGCGTCGGGTTGGGCAGAGTGTCGGGGGGCCGGGTGTCGGGGGCCACGGTGTCGGGGGACATAGATCATTCCATTTCGATTCGTTTACCAGGGATTGATGGGCGGCGATCAACCGAGGTTACCAAAAAACTCGATCAATATCGGCTCGATCTGCTGCTGCAGCGCGTGGTTGGCATAGGCGGCCCAGGAGAGGGCGGTGGTCACGTCCAGCGGCCCATCCAGCGCTTGGCCCAGGCCATCGGTGATGATGACCCCCGCCTCCTGCGCGATCAACAGCGTCGCGCAATCGTAGGGATGACAGCACAGGCCATCCCCCTGGTTTTGCATCCGATAAAAAAGGGGCCGCAGGTCGGCAATGAACCGATCATGCCCGATGATCATTTCATAAAACTGCCCGCCCGTGGAGATGTACTGATCGTCAAAAACGCACGCCCGGTCGATGTCAATTTTCCCGAGCAGCCGTTGGGTGATGCGCTCCAACAACCGGGCGGCGGGAACCTTGGTCCCGGGGAAAAAGCTGACGATGCTGGCAAACCCGTGCTCGAGGTTTGCAGCGGTGGAGGGATGCAGCGGCAGCGGCGAATGGCCGCCGGTGGCCAGGTCGATCCGCTGCCCCAGTGCGCCGCGCCCCTTAATGGCCCACAATTGATCGGCCCAGCCCATCTTGGTGGTGGGCAGTTCGGTCATCACCGCCACCTCGATATCCTGCAGCCGGGTGGCCGCCCCGCGATTGGGCGCTACCCCCGCCAACGACCAGGCCGCGCGCTTGTCGTACATGATCCCGCGCGTGCCATCAATCGGGTCAACAATCACCCTCAGCACCGCGTCGGTTTCAGCAGACCCTTCCGGGAAAACTTTTTTGCCATGGGGTTCCAGACCCTCGGCGATCAACACCAGCGGCGTCGTCCGGGCCCAGTCGCGGCAGAAATCATCCAGCAGCGGATCGACCAGCGCATCAATGGCGTAGATGGTGTCCGCTGAACTCTCACGCGCCACCGTATGCATCGAACCCAAGCCGCGCGCAGCAGACAGACGCCGGCGCACTTCCGACTGGAATTCCTTCAGGCGTTCGACGATCTGCTCGGGTTTGGCCAGCATGAAGCAGAAATCTTAGCCTCATCATGACAAAGTCGGCTACACCAGCGCGGTGCCCAGCGCCCAGGCACCGCTCTCACCGGTGGCAAACAATTCGGTGGTATGCCCGGTTTGGCGGGTGTAGGCGGCCGCGATTTCACCCAGGGCATCTTCGGTGCGGGTGCCGATGTTCGCCAGCACGGCAACCGTGCCGCCCATGCCGCCGCCGCTGATGCGGGCACCATAAAATCCATCGGATTCGCGCTGGCGGATGAGATCAACCAGCAGGTCGCACTCCGCAGCGCCCAGCCCCGCATTGTTGCTGTACGAAATGTGCGATGCGTACATCAGGTGACCCGCCTTGTTCAATAAAAGAGAGCGATGGGTCGGGTCATTGGCCGCCTGCTCGCAGAATGCGCTGAAGTTCCGACAACGCATCGCCTCCAGCACGTGATGATCGGTGGCTTGCTGCACAAAATACGTCACATCCGGCTCGATATCCTTCATTCCCACAAGCGCGGGCCCATAGGTATCGACAAACGCGCGGCCGCTGATTTGCTCCGGCAACCCGCTGCGAAAAATCTGCTTGTAATCCTCCGGCAGCAGGTTGGCGAGATAGCCTTGCATGGGATCAGCGGTGAGTTGATGCCCAGCTTGTTCGCCGAGCTGGCGCATCAGGTGCAGGATGATGCGGTGCCCCATGAAGCCCGCGCAGCGGATGCGGGCGCGGGCGGCGCGGGCCAGATCGTGTTGCACGCCGCTGTGGATGCCGATGCAGCGGATCCCCGTTGGCAGTTGCAGGGCGGATTGCAGCGCGTGCGGCTGGCAGAGGAGTCGCAGCAGCGCATCGCGCTGCCCGCCCAGGCTGGTGATCTGTGCCACGATGCCGGTGGGCGCGGCTAGGATGCGATCATCCACCGAATTGCAAAGTTCAGCCAGCCGCATTATGTCAAGCGAAGGGCGCAGCTCAAAATGATCGAGCAGCACCATCATGGACGCGGCTTCCAGGGCCGCCGACGAGCCGACGCCCGCGCCCATGGGCACGGTGCTGTGAACCGCAAGGTTAAGACCGCGATGGCGCGGATCGGCCAAATCAATGAGCCGGGCTTCATGCAGCACGAACAGGCAACCGGCGATATATCCCGCCCATCGTCGCTCGGGATGGGTGAATTCCCGCCGCAGTTGGTCCGCCGATGCCGCGGCGATGGCATTCAGAGACATCCCGAAAGTGAACGGCCGATGTTGATCGAGCAGATCGAGCGCGACGATGCGCAGTTGCCGGGCCATACCCGAATCGGTTCGTTCTTGCAGGGCAACGGCGGTGGCGCGGTCGAGGGTTGCCTGGCACACCAGCGCACCGGTGTCGTGGGCAATACCCCCCATGACATCCAGCCGACCAGGGGCGCAGCCGATACGCAGTGGCCGCGCGCGATCAAATAAATCGGGGGCTGCTTCACCGGGCAAACCCGACAGCTCATCCCGCACGCGCTGCCGCAGCGTAGCCACCGGCTGCAGGGTATTTACCGGCGGCGGCGCTGTGAGGGGGGGCATCGTCATGGGATTTAATTTCGTCCAGTGCGGCGACTGATCCCAAATCGCACTGGGTGGCTACCGCGTATGCCGCGAGGTCGGCATCGTGGCCGGGGCGGAGGTGGGCAGCGGAGGAATTGACGGCTGGGGCGACTTGGGACCAGCCAGTGGGGCCTGATAGAACCATCGCCCAAAAAGCCGCCGCCCGCCAACGTGTTCAAACTCCGCTTCCAGAAGCCAGTCCTGCTGCCTTGAGATGCCCACGGTCAGGCGAAATTTATATGTGCGGCTGGTGCGATCCCAGCGCGAGCGCTGCTCTTCAAGGGTCAGCAGTGACCCCTTGAACGTGGCCACGCGCTCGCCGCGATGGTCAGGATCGCTTTGCACATAATTGTAGAGATTAAAAAGCACCTGGCCCTCGGCCTTGGTGGGGTCGTCAAACTGATCTAAAAATTCCAGCTCTGCTTCGATGCCATCGGGCTGGCCGTTGTTATTCCAGTCTTTGATCTGCGTGAAAGTCGGATGGATGCGCATCTTGACCGGGCCAAAGAGCGACTGCTCCTCTTCGGTGCGCGCGATGGGCTGCGCGATCTGGCATCCGCCCAGCATCAGCAAACCGAGCAAAGCCCCCGCGATGCGAGGCCAGAAGGTCATGCGGGCAGTGATGGCCGGGGTCATGAACGGAATGTAGAAACGGCAGGCGCGGGTGTCAAATCAGCGGTGGACCGGCCTGCCCTCAGCAGAGCTGGGGAAGCCTTCGCACTGGGGACATTGCACTGGGGACATTGCACTGGGGGCCGGCCTTCAGTGCCGCAATGCCCTAGCATCGGTTGGGCACGCGGCGCGGAGCGGAAATTATTTTGAATAATCCGGTATGATGGCCCCCCTTTGGAACCGGTGAAGTCCCAGGGGCGGGCGGGGGCCGCTTCAGCTTTAGCTCGGGCAGCCATCCAGAGGAAAATACCCATGTCCCTCACCCCCGAACTGCTCTTGTCCGCCTACGCGAACGGGGCGTTTCCCATGTGCGATCCGGAGGGGAACATCGGGTGGTACACCGCAGACCCGCGAGGCGTGGTGCCCCTGGATCAGCGCTTTCATGTCCCCGGAACCTTAAGGCAACTGCTTCAAAGAATGCCCCCCGCCTTCGATGTGAAAATCAACTCAGCCTTCGAAACCACTATGCGGCAATGCATGTTGGCGCGCGCGTCGTCCTGGATCAGCGAAGAACTCATCGAAGCCTATACCCGCCTGCACCAGGTGGGGCATGCCCACAGCGTGGAATGCTGGCAAAACCACCTCGATGAACCACGCCTGGTCGGCGGACTCTATGGCGTGAGCCTGGGGGGAGCGTTCTTTGGCGAAAGCATGTTCCATACCCAGCGCGATGCTTCAAAGGTTGCCCTGGTGGCGCTCGTCGAACGCTTACGCGCGCGCAAATTTGTGCTGCTGGATACCCAGAATGTTACCCCCCACTTAGCCCGATTTGGGTGCTATGAAATCCCCGCCCGCGAATATATGAAACTGCTGGAAGAGGCCCTTACCCACCAAGCGGAATTTGTCTGAATTCCCTGCTCAGGGGCGTACACTGGAGCCAACCTACTTTTCCGGCTCGATGGATACCGTCAGCCCCTTGCTGGTGAACTGATCTTTATAAAGTTCAGCCCGTTCCTTGTGGGTGACCACGAGCAGCGCCACGCCCGTGCGATGGGCTTCGAGCGTGCGCTGCAGCGCCGCCTGCTCATTGAGCGTGGTGAGTTCGACAATGGTCACAATCACAAAATCCACGGCATTGTGATCATCGTTATGAAGCAGCACTTTCCAGGGGGGCAACAGGCCGGGCGGGCCTTTCTTTGGGCTGCGCTTTTTGCGCTCTTTAGGTTTGGGCGGGGCGACGGCCGTGCCCCGGCCAGGGCTGCCGCTGTCAGGACTATCGGAACCCGGACCATTCGGGCCATCAGGGGGTTTGGGACTGGCTTGATCGGGCATCGATGAGGTCTCCGCTGTTTTACCTTCGCTGAAAAATCGTCACCCTCATTATACCCTTCGGCAGCCATAACCGAAAATCTGTAGCGCGAATTGTTACCATGCAATAGCCTATGGCTGACTTGACTGACATCCCGCAAAAACCGCAACCGGATGATTCATCGCGCATCATTGCCGGTGCCATGAGCGGCACCAGCGCCGATGGCGTCGATGTCGCCCTCGTGAAAATTGACGGACGCGGGCTGGCGATGCGCTGCCGACTGCTGCTTCATCATGCCCAACGGTATGAATCACCGTTGCGGCAGCGGATTTTCGCCTTGCGGGAAAACCAGCATCTCACCTTCGCCGAGCTGGCCGAAGTCGGCCGGGAAATTACTTTGGCGCATGCCCGGGCGATCAAAACCGCACTGGCCGAAGCAGCCATCGCCCCCGGGCGTTTGTCTGCCATCGCCGCCCATGGCCAGACGATGTATCACGCCCCGCCCAATACCATCCAGTGGCTTGATCCGGCGCTGCTGGCAGCAGAAACCGCTTGCACCGTGGTGAGCGAATTTCGCCGCGCCGACTGCGCTGCGGGCGGGCAGGGCGCGCCGCTGGTCCCCTTTGCCGACCGCCTGCTCTTTGGCCACCCCCAACGTCATCGCGTGCTGCTTAATCTCGGTGGCATCGCCAACATCACCAGCCTTCCCGCCGCGTTGGGCGACAACCCCCCCCCGCAACTCATCGCCTTTGACACCGGCCCGGCCAACTGCGTGCTCGACCATCTCATGCGGCAGGCCCATCACGCCGAGGGCTACGATCGCGATGGCTCGCTCTCTATGAAAGGTCAAGCCGATATACACTCCGTACAGAGTATGTTGAGCGATCCCTATTTTTTGTCACCTCCTCCTAAATCCACGGATGGCCCGCGCATGATTGATCTGTTTGAATCTACCATCGCCAAGAGCGGCCGGGGTATGTCATTGCCGGATTTGTTAGCCACTGCCTGCCTGTTCAGCGCCGGCGCGATTGCCCGGGGATTATCGTTCCTGGTGGGCCAGCCCGATGAGATGCTCGTGAGCGGCGGCGGCATCTATAATGCCCGCCTGATGCACGAAATTGCCGTGGCCACGGGCATTTTGCCGCAATCGCTCGATGCGTTTGGCATCCCCAACCAGGCCAAGGAGGCCGTTGCCTTCGCGCTGCTGGGGGCGGCAACGCTCGATGGGTTCCCTTCCAATATCCCCAGCGCCACCGGAGCACGCCATCCAGTGATCCTCGGCTCCATCACCCCGGCTCCACTTTCTTACAGAGTATGATCGCTTACCAGGTGTGATCCTATGCAAGATCGTTCCCACATCCTCACCGAACAGCGATTGGCGGAATCTATGTCACTCGATTCGATGAGCATTGAAGATGCAGTGGCGCTTATGAATGCGCAGGATGCACTGGCGGTGGCGGCGGTGGGCACCCAGCGGGCGCAGATCGCCGCAGCGGTGAAGATGATTGCCGCCGCCCTGCGCATCGGGGGGCGACTGTTTTACATCGGCGCGGGCAGCAGCGGGCGCCTGGGTGTGCTGGATGCCAGCGAGTGTCCACCGACGTTTGGCACTGATCCATCGCTTGTGCAGGGGATCATCGCCGGCGGGCGCGAGGCGATGTTCCGCTCGCAGGAGGGCGCAGAAGACCATGCCGATGGCGGTGCGATGGCGATGGCCGATGCACAGGTGTCGGCTGCGGATGTGGTGCTGGGCATCGCCGCCGGGGGAACCACGCCGTTTGTCGCTGGGGCGTTGAATGCAGCCCGGCAGCAAGGGGCCAAAACAATTTTTCTCACCTGTGCCCAGCCCACTGTAGCCGAGGCCCGGGCGGACCTGGTGATTCGCCCGCTCACGGGGCCGGAGGTGCTCACGGGCTCCACCCGCCTCAAGGCCGGCACCGCCACCAAGCTCGTGCTCAACACCCTTTCCACCCTGGCGATGGTGCAATTGGGAAAAGTGCACGAAAATCTGATGATCGACCTGCGCGCCACCAATCAAAAATTGCGCGATCGGGCGCTGCGAATTTTGATGAGCATCACCCAACTCGAACGATCCGCCGCCGAAGACTTGCTGCAGCGCGCCGATGGCAAGGTGAAACCGGCGATCGTGATGCATGCGCGCGGCGTGAACCTCGAAAAAGCCGAAGGCCTTCTCAAAGAATCGCACGGAAACCTACGGCTGTTGCTTCGCAACCTCCCGTGAGGCCACCCGCCGCGCTGATGCCCGCCCCCAGTGCAGCCAGTGCCCGCACTGGCTGGAAACGCTTGCTGCGCAACCGCCGGTGAGGGCACCGGAGGCGCTGAATACCGGCCCCAAAAAAGAAAACCCCCGGCTTCAGTAGCCAGGGGTTTTCTAATAAATTGGGCGACACGCGTTGGAACGTAGTTCTCTGGCATCCCTTTGCCAATCGAACTCGATTGCACGCCTGAGAGTCGTACATGACTCCGCGATTTGGGAGCGAGGCCGCGGAGGGATTCCGACAACCAGGCAAAAAAAACCAAACCGCAAAAGCACTCGATCGAACCCGAGTTTGCCGATCAAGGCTTCTGGCGCCCGGCCGCAACACCCGCAGGGCAGAATGCATTCCGCATCCGACAAGCAGGTGCGAGGACGGTAAACACCAACACGCGGCGAAGCCGGCATAGAGGACCGGGGATTCGCCGATGGAACGTGAACTCACCGGGGCACTGCAGACGGCGCGGGAAACAGGTCTGTCAACCCTATTCCGTAATACCGAAGCAGCGCGATCCTTGAGATTCGCTGATGGCAAAATCGATGTTCGGCCCGCATCTGGTAACGGCGAGAAACCAGCGTGGGCGCCTTGAGCACCGTTTTGCAATCAATACGTTCCCTGTCAGCACAGGCGTCGGGGTGGAGAGATTCGGATGATGGGGAAAGGTGATGGGATGGGTGTCAAACCAAACCAGCCTTTGGCTCCGAATCCCGCCGCCGGATTCCGGCGTCGTGCCCTTTTCCGAGAAGCCTGCTTCGCCAATTAAGAGCGAAACGAACCTCTCTGGCTGCTGGTATGGTTCCGTTCGGTAACCCTCGACCCACTTGCAGGCCCACGGGGGGTTCGTTCCTGCAATGTGCACCTCTTTTGAAGCAATCTTCAATCAGACATGCACAGAATCCGAGGATTTAACCATCAGTCCTGAAACGGCGATGAACTTCGTGCAAAACACGATTCGCGCATCGCCACGTTCGGAATGAGAACGGGCCAAGCGAGCAACCGTGCCTACGGGATTAGCTGACACTCGCGACCAATTCCGTATGCGGAACAGGTTTCGCGAGGGCCGTTGCGGTCAGGCAATGACGTCTTGCCAGTGAGCAGCATCCTGCTGAACAGAATCGGGTTTTCATGTCGCCGAATCATCAGAAAACCTGATGAAACGTTTAAGTTGCGACACTGCCATCCGAACACCTCAACGACGGGCTAGGCCTGAAAAGTGGCCTGGGCCGACGGGTTGGTTACTTTGATCTACAGTTTCCCAGTAAAGCATCCGGCAAGCCGGCGCTAAACCAAGAGACTGTCGATTAAAGACGGCGACCAATCTGAGTCGCCTTTCAACCGGCCGGACCTTCGCCCCAAGAAAATGGGTCTCCCGCGCCATGGTCCCCGGAAAATACTCCGGATGCCCCATGACTTAGGCGGTCACAGCGACAACACTGTATTATGGCTTGGGCGGGAGTCAAGACCAATTTCTTGCGGATTACGTTAATTTTTATGGGGCGATCCCAACGGGGTTCCCAGCCAGGAAATTGTATAAGTCTGTGAAATCGGCGCGGCCTGTCCGGTGGCAATGAGTGGCGCTGTCACCCCTGCCAGCCTGCTCCATCACGGGGGGATTTAAGCATGCCGTGGCAGGCGGGTGATATCGCACTCCTTCGCCGTCTGAAGTCTACTGGGCCCCGTTGCCCCCCGCCGTCTTGGTCGACTGCGACCAGTTGCACCTGCCCGCCATCGTCCCGGCCGCTCCGCCCCTTTGCCGTCAACGAGCACCGGAAAAGAGGCTTGGCAGAACCTACGCAGAGTCTGATCCCTAAAGCTTGATAAACCCCTTGCGGCGCTGCTTGCTGTAGCGGTGTAAGGCATCCTCGATAATCGGATACGCCTCCTTGGCGGGGCGAATTTCATCCACCT
>JBBSFP010000073.1:0-8780 GCA_038238625.1 Tepidisphaerales bacterium | reverse complement strand
TTACTTTCCGTGAACAAGTCCTCGATACCGACGGCGCTGATGGCGGCGCAAAAATCTTCATGCACGAGCAACTGAGAACCGTTCTGCGGGATGACGAGCGCTGCGGGATTCTTGAGGCGGGCACGGGCGGCAATGGCTTTAACCCAATCCACCATGTCGCGCCGGTAGCTCTGCTTCGTCTCCGGGTTGACGCGGTCGTCAATATACTCCTTGTCGGCTTGCTCGAACGTCTCGAAGCCGTCCACGATATCGAGATACACGCCGTCGAATCCTCGCGCCATCGCATCGTCAATGGCGGCGAGCATGAGCTTCTGCCATTCAGCGTCCCAATATTTCACGCGGTAGTTGCCCTTCCACTCCGGGTTCTCCACGCCGAGCCACGACGGTGCGGCGGCGAGCTTGCCCTTGCTGCCCCACTCCTTGCGCCAGTACGGCCGGTAATCTTCCGCCTCGCCGATGGAAATGTATGCAATCACTTTGCGCCCCTCCTTCCCCCTGCGGATCCCATCGAGGTCCGAGCGCTCCCAGGGCGTATCGCCACCGAACACGGCATCGAGTACCACCCAATCGCGTCCGCATACCGCGAGTTGCTCTACCGCGGCGGACTTGGTCTGGGCGAACGAATCGGCCTGAAGGACGTAGGCGAACGAGGCGGGGACCGATTCCGCATCGGCGACTCGGGCCGCTAGCGGAATCAACAGCAGCGCGATGAAAACCAAGTGTTTCACGAATAGACCTCTGCCGCCGAAAACGGATGACCTTCAATGGCCGGACCGGCAACGACCATGCTCTCGAATCCCTGGCACCTTCCCGCCAGGCCCGTCCATTGCAGCGGGTGGTTATGCCGGCGACCCGGTCACTTCAACTGCCACTGACCGTCTGGCCGAACGACTAAGGTATCAAAGGTGACCTTCCGCCCGCAAGCCGGGCATACCGCCGAGCTAGACATTTCGAATATCAAGTGATGTCCCCGTTTCACTTTCAGAAACAATGATATCTCCTATTCACAATTCGGTGACTAATCGGGATAGGTGCGGTCGATTGCCCTCTCATTTTCAGTTTTTACTTGAAAACTGCATCGAGATCGATCACTTCCGCCCACTGTCTGTCAGAGGACCTTGGTCGTAAGCGATAGAACTTTGCCGCCGTTCCTTTCCTCCACGACGCCAGCAGAACATGACCAGCCCGATGCCGTTTGGCTACAGCCCGTAGTCGAGCGGCATCTTCGAGTGTTGGCATGGCGGCGTTGCCGCCTTTGACTTGAATCAGGATGATCTGGAAGTTATCGCCGCGCCTCGTTCCGGGCATTGGATCGCCGTGGTCTTTACGCACCGCCAGCAGATCCACAACGCCAACCGATTCACCCCCAGCTTTCCCGTGGAACGATACAAGCTGCCAGCGCGTGCGGGAAAGAACGCGGCGGATGCGCACTTTGGTCATCGTCACAGCCCATCGGGCAGTGTTCGCTGCTTTTTTTTGAGCCTCGGTCCAATTCACCGGCATTGGTGGACGTTTTACCTGAAAACGGCTTGGAATGCGTTTGAACAGCCGGATGGCCGAGGCGTTGAATTCGCAGGTCCAGCCATCGGGCAATTGGCCGATCACACAGCGCTGGCGCGCCCATCATCGTTCCGCCGGTTGGGTAGGCGAGGCATGGAAGCTGGACAATATTAGACTTGGAACTTTGGCGATGCTCGCGCATTCTATGGGACAGGGGATTTGGTCTGGAGGCCTGGGTGTTAGCCCCCCGGGTATTTTAATCAATCGGAGAAAACACGATGAGCTTCAGGATGAGCCGTATCGGGATGAGCCGTATCGCAACGAACTGGAGCACGATGAACCGTGTCACGAGCAGCGGCTTGGCGGTGGTGGCGCTGGCGATGTCGTTGTTGGCGGTGCCGCAGCTGGGGTGGGCGGATGATGCGCCGGTGCCGGCGACTCAGCCGGATACCCGGCAGGCAATGCCCGAAAGGATCGATGCCCTGATCCAGCAATTGGGCGATGCCGATTTTAAGACCCGTGAGTCGGCGACCGCGGAACTCACCAAGATCGGTAAGCCGGCGCTGGATGCACTGAAAAAGGCCACCGTCAACAGCGACCAGGAAATCGCCAGCCGTGCGAAGATCATCGTGGCGAATATGGATGCGAAGGAACATCCGGCGCAGGAGCCGAAGATGAATGACCTGCAGGAGGTACGCATCCAGCAGCACATGCAAGTGGTCCCGGGCATCGGCATGGGCAAAGTAAATATGGAGTCGGTATCGACGCAAAACCATAATGGCATCATCGATACGACCGTCATGCACAACGGCAATAAAGCGATTATGCACAAGGATGAGAAGGGGATAAAAATAAGCCTGACAGCGAACGGCAAAACCACCGATTGGGAAGCCGACAGTGTGGAAGACCTGAAGACCAAAAGCGCTGAGGGATATCAGGTTTATGAGGATTATTTCGGGGGTACAGATGGCAGCGGACAGATGATTCACGGCGGGAGCGTAATTCAGATTCACCCCGGGCTTCGTCGGGCAAACATTCCAGAGAAGGCGCCCACTACTGAGGAGATGGAAGGTAAATAAGGCCAGTGCAGCGGGGGGGCGG
This sequence comes from Tepidisphaerales bacterium, assembly GCA_038238625.1. Taxonomy (GTDB): domain Bacteria; phylum Planctomycetota; class Phycisphaerae; order Tepidisphaerales; family Tepidisphaeraceae; genus JBBSFP01. The sequence continues at coordinate 6,179 of JBBSFP010000073.1, read as the reverse complement.
ACGGGGTGTGCCGACAAGACGGTGGTGAACTCCAGTGCCGGTCTGATGGTGCGGATTTAAGTCCGATAATTCAGCCTGTTGAGGAGCTATCCCCCGCCCGCCAGAAAAATATTTGCCCCAGTTTGACTCGATCTGAAATGTATTGGAAGTCATTCCTGTGCCGTGGATGTGTGCGGGTTGGTTTATGTGAACCAATCAAAGACGCATGTCTGTGGGCACGAGAAGGAGTCCAATATGTTCGGCCGTCGTCAACAACATGTGTCTGGGAAAAACAAGGGTGGCTCACAGCAAATGCAGGTCGAAGTGCTCGAAGGGCGAGCCATGATGTCGGCGAATATGGGACTTGCCACCGACCATGTGCCGCACATTGGGCATAGTTCGGTAGAGCATGTGGCTCACCTTGGCCGTGGCATGACGGTGAACCCGGCCACTCCGAAAGTAACCCCCGCCCCCACCCCGGCGCCCGCGCCCGTCGCCCCCACATTCAATAACAATGCCCTGACCATCACCCATGTGTCGCTCAACGGCGGCACCGCCCTGGAGATCGATGGCAGCAGCGGTAACGAAAAAATCACAATCAGCGAAACCACCGGCACGTCCGGTAACTCCTATACCCTCACCAATGGCACCTGGTCGACCACCATCATTGACTCGGCCAAGCAGTTGATCATCAAGGGTGCTGGTGGAACCGATTCAATTACGCTTGATGCGTCGGTGATGACCAACGCGATTGTCTATGGCGGAGCGGGTAACGACACGCTCACCGGTGGCAGCGGCAACGACCGCATCTATGCCGGTGCCGGCAGCAACGTGGTCAACGGCGGCGCCGGTGACGACACGATCGTGACCCTCGGTTCGTCCGCCGACAATGTGACCGGTGGCGCGGGTAACGACAGCTTCTGGATGGATGCAATCAATACTGAAGTGGTGACCGATCTGTCGACTGCCGAATCCAAGATGAACAATCACCGGGTGGCAAGTTTTTTGGCTTTCACCAACGCCAATGGCAGCAAGACCCCGGTCAGCAGTAATCTCAATGGCCAGAGCCTGCAGGAACCCACGTTTACCCAGGGCGGCATCTCGTACAGCAGCTTTTCGACCAACCCCCTCTTCGGTACCAACGGCCCGATGGAAAATGATATCCAGCAGGGTTATGTGGGCGACTGCTATTTCGTGGCGACGTTGTCCAGCATTGCCAAGATCAACCCCGCCCGCATTCAGCAGAGCATCGTTGACCTTGGCGATGGCACCTATGCGGTGCAGTTTGCCAGGAACGGCCAGAATTCGTTCGTGCGGATTGACGGCAATCTGCCGGTATGGAGTGGCAGCCATAGCCTGGCGTATGCGAACACCGGTTCCGACGGCAGTACGTGGGTTGCGCTGATGGAAAAGGCTTTCACCGAGTTCCGCAGCACCACCCAGTCCGCCAGCTACAACAATATTGAATCCGGCTGGATGGACGAGGCTTACTCCGCCCTCGGTACGACCACCGCCGACTACAATTTCTTCAACAATGCCGACAGCATGATGACGCAGGTTGATCAGCTGCTTAAAGCGGGTAAGTCGGTGACGATGGCCGTGAACCAGGCCCCGGCCGATGCGCAGATGGTCAGCGGTCATGCGTATACCATCGATCGCGTGGAGACCGATGCAAGCGGTAAGAAAATGCTCGTTGTTCGCAATCCCTGGGCGGTTGACGGATACGGCACCGCCAAAGATGGCGTCAACGATGGGTATGTGAAGCTCACCGCTGCCCAGGCCTACTCCGCCTGCTGGGGCATCACCGCAGGAACCGTATAAGGCAATGGGTTTCTAGTGGGCAACTGAAGAGGATAATGCGGGCGAGGCCGGCGACGATGAGTTGCCGACCTCGCTTTTATTGGGGGTAGCAGCCGAAACCTGGAAGCTGGCGTTGAGAGACCCATTGGACGAGACGGCCATTGATGGGGGCTTGATGGCCAGGGGGAGCGATGGGCCGGAGCCTGAGGGCAAATGCAGGTTAAAGAAGGCATCGTTGCCATCGTCCATCTTGGCAATCGGTGCATACGAGGTGGAGATCAGCGTGCCGCCGGGGCGGGAAAAGGTCGTTCGGTATTCGCGCACGGCGTTGTAGACCTGCGAGGTATGGCCGTAATAAAGCAGCAGGTGCAGCGTGCCTTCGAGGTTGGGGTCTTCTACCCGTTGATAGCTCCCGGCGGCGCTGGCCGAATCGTATTCATCGGGGCCGTTCGCCAGGGCTTGGCGTACCTGCTGTGAGGGGGGCGCTGGCGGATCGGGTTGAATCATGCCCGACTGCTGCAGGCCGGTGCGAATGCTGTCCATGGGGGAATTGGAAGCGCCCCGGCTGGGGGTGCGGCTGACCACCGTCGCCAGCGCATGGGGCATGACCGTGCGCGGCCGCGGAGGCTGATTCGCGGTGCGCACCATCGCTGCCCCAAAGGGATCGCTCACCGCCATCTGGGAGGCATAACGCTGCCATTCGGTGTCCTGAAGTTTCAAATGTTTCGGCGGCGCGCTGATGTTCACAAAAAGATCGTTGTCCATCGGCAGCGACCGGATTTTTACCGCCAGCACATCGCCTTTAACTTCCGCTGATTCACGCGACCCGTGCGACATGGTAATGGGCTGGCCAATCGTCAGCGGTGGCGATTCATGGTGTAAGACCGGCAGACATTCCAAGGCGCGTTCCACAAGATCACGCTCATCATTTCCATCAAACAGCGGCAGCGGAGGCCATACTGCGATGGAAAAACGCGAACGCAACTCCTGCGAAATCACGGACATGGCAACCGCCGGCATCGGCTGCGCGTGATAGGTGTCACGAAATAGATCGCACAAGAGGCCAAAGTCGTGCGGGGGAGTGGCGAGCGGGATGGCGGGATCGGCAAAGATCGGCCGTTGCAGTGCGGAAAAAACCGGCCAGTCCCCCCCCGACGTGGCGGCAAAACCCACGGCACAGCGGAGCAGCAATAGAATCAAACCGCCCATGCCCAAGGCGCAAAGCTGAGTTCGCCTGATGCGCGGCCGCACGCCTATATACCAAGGCATGCCAACAGCGATTCGCGTTAGTAATAAATAGCACATTGAGATTTCGATATGCCGAACACCGAAACTACGGTTTTTATCCGCACCGGTTCTTACTCGCAAGCTTATTCCCACTCCGGCGACACCGTGTAAGTGCTTTTGCAACCGTTCTGCCAGTAGTATTACGACCGCTACAGTCGCAGGTTGCAACCGGAGTAACCGATGGCAAAAACCCGAATTCAATTTCTATGCAATCACTGTGGCAGTGTTCATCCCAAGTGGATGGGCAAATGCCCCGATTGCGGAACCTGGGATAGCGTTGAGGAATATAAGGCCCCCACTTTTGACTCGCGGCAAGCGAGCTTGATGCAGCCCGGCGGCAACGAGGGCGGACCCGATCAGTCTATGCCGGATTTTACCGAAGGCGCAAAGCCCGTCAGCGTCACCGATATCGACGAAGCCCAGACCCCGCGCCTACCTACCGGCATCGGTGAATTTGATCGCGTGCTCGGCGGGGGCATCGTACCGGGTTCCGCGGTTCTCATCGGTGGCGAGCCGGGTATCGGTAAATCGACCCTGCTTCTACAGGTCGCCAATCAGCTCGCTCAGAAACTTTCAGCGGATAAGAAAAACGCGCGGCCGATCCTCTACGTCACCAGCGAGGAATCCACCCGGCAAACCAAGCTCCGCGCCAGCCGACTCGGAACCCTCAACAGCAACCTGCTGGTGTTGGCCGAGACCAACCTCGAACGCATCATGCATCGCATCACGCAGGTGCGCCCGGCGGTGGTCATCATCGATTCCATCCAGATGATTTATAAGCCCAACCTGCCCGCCGCGCCGGGGTCGGTCACCCAGCTTCGTGATGGGTGCATGGACCTGGTTTACCTCGCCAAGACCAGCGGCATCGCCGTGCTGTTTGTGGGGCATGTGACCAAGGCCGGTACGCTGGCCGGGCCCAAGATGATCGAGCACATCGTGGATACCGTGGTCTATTTTGAAGGGGATCGTTTTCATGCCCACCGCATCGTGCGCTGCATTAAAAACCGTTTTGGTTCGACCTATGAAGTGGGGCTTTTTGAAATGACCGGAGCCGGCCTCGCCGAGGTCACCGACCCGGGGAACCTCTTTGTCGAGCAATACGGCGACGGCCCGCTGCCCAGTGGCACCGTTATCACCGCCGCCATGCAGGGCACCCGCGTGCTGCTGCTGGAAATCCAGGCCCTCACCGCCTCCAGCGTCATCGGTGCCGCCAAGCGCAAGGTGAGCGGCGTGAGCTCTGATCGCGTGGCCATGATCATTGCCATCCTGGAAAAACGCGCCGACCTGCGCCTCGCCGCCGACGATGTGTTCGTTAACGTCGCCGGCGGAGTCAAGGTCATTGAACCGGCAGTAGACCTGGCCATCGCCCTGGCGATCGCTTCAGCGCATATGAACCGCCCGCTGTCGCCCGGAACCCTGGCCATCGGCGAGCTGGGCCTGGGTGGCGAAGTGCGCATCGTCCCCCAGCTCGAACAACGCCTGCGCGAAGCCAGCCGTCTGGGCCTGGGCCATGCCATCATCCCCCCCCTGGGCCCCGGCGTCCCCAAACTAGGCGGCATGGCCCTGCTGGAAGTACGAAGGCTACAACAGGCCCTGGCGGATCTTTGAATAATCGCCGCCCAGCAAGCCACGTTAAAGCCGTTGGGCTGGCGCTTGGGGATGAATCAACGCCCAGCAAAAGGCGCCATCTGAATTAAAGACTCCCGACTCCCGACCCTTTTAATGGAACCGGCGGTCGGTCACTAATTCAGTTTCGCCCCTTTGAATCGACATGCCCTCAATATGGATCGGCTGGCAATTCGGGTTGATTCAGCCGAACTTGTTGTCAAAATCCCCGTGTGGCCCGATCCAAACCCAGGTAATCGTATCGCCATCTCGATGGCCGACGGCTCGAATACTGATAGTTACCCGCACCGACCAGAGGTGGTCATGCCCGCTGAGCTTCTTGAAGCGCAAGGAATTGCGCGACGGGTCCTGAATAAATAACCGATGCGCCCGCCGCGCCGCCGTCTGATCCGCTACGCTCAGCATCCTCATGACCCGCCAGAAAGTCGGGGTCGCGCGAGAAAATCACGGCTTCTCGCGATCAGGAATTAAACGATCGCCCATGGCCCGATCAAATGCCGCATCGTCCAGCGGCTCCGTCCCCTCAACCAGTGCCGCCCGCACAAACTCGTCCAGCTTCGGCCGCCGCCTGGGGTCGGCGATGGTCCGCTCCCACGCCTCATCCTCGCGCTTGGCTAACAAAAACCGAGCGAAGTCCGCCACCTCAGCGCGCTCGGTTTCCGGCAGTTGCTCGCAAATCTGAATGAGTTCATGCGTGTCAGTGCTCATGCCCTCATTTTACCCTCAGGGACAAGGCGAATCCAACCCGAACAATTCGCATCAGCGTGCAGGGAGGGTGTATTCGATGATCGATTACTTTGATTCAGGGCAACGGGGGTCGATTACCCGATATTTCTAATATCAGTGACATCCCCACTGCATTCCCAAAGACTCCCGACCGCCATTTGTCCGCCGCGCGGCGGACAGAGGCAAATTTACGTTATGAACCACGCAACTCGCATTGTCTGCCTTGTCGCATTACTTGGGCCGCTGGGATGCAATTCGGCTTTAATCACTTCCGAAGTAGATCCCGCTGCCGATGCAAAGCGAGCGATGGCTTTGGGAGATCGCCATTTGGTCGGCTATATGGGATTTGGCTTGGTCGTCCCCGGGACACCGCAGGGGTTTCAATACTGGACCTATGCACCCGGCGTGCAGGTTGTGTCCCACGTCACCGACACCAGTCAGTCTGCTGAGATAGAAAAGGCCGCTGATTATGCGATACGCTACAACCGCGTCATACTTTGCAAATAGCGACCACGGCCCAGTCACCGCAGTCAGTGCGCCGGACAGGGGGCAGAATGCTGGGAATCGCAACGGGGAGGGAATTGCAACGGGGACATCACTGATTAAGCTTCACTCAGGGCGGTGGATTCAAATTAGAGATGCAACACAAGAGCTTTGACTGAAAGACATCGCTGTCGGGAATCGGTAGGTTGGGTTTACCAAGACTCAAACCACGAAAGGCCCGAACAGCGATGTCCTTCACCCATCTTACGCTGCAAGAT
>JBBSFP010000072.1:0-8795 GCA_038238625.1 Tepidisphaerales bacterium | reverse complement strand
TACCAGCCCGGATCCGCGTACGTGGTGATGCCATCTCGCACTTTCAAAATCGTGAACATACCGCCCATTCCGATCGGACCAAACTGTCCGTCGCCCGTCATCATGGGAAGTGTGTTTTTGGGGAGTTGCATCTGCATTTCTCCCATCTCGCCCATGCCGTCGCTCCCCATTGGCATATACCCGGGAACGAATTTTCGCATTTGCATGGCGGTCGCGCGCTGATCGACTCCGATCATGTTGGGGAGATCATGCGCCATGGCGTTCATCGTGTGATGATTCTTGTGGCAGTGGAAAGCCCAGTCACCGGGGTTGTCGGCAATAAACTCCACGTCCCGGGTGGTGCCCGGGGGAACATCAACAGTAGTGGCAGTCCACCAGGCAGTTTGCGGAATCGGGCCGCCATCGGTTGCCGTCTGCCAACCTTGATGACCATGAAAATGGATGGGATGGTTGTCCATGCTGAGGTTGGCCAGACGAACGCGCACCCGTTCCCCGGTCTTTACTACCAGTGGCGCGGTACCGGGGAACACGCGACTGTTGAAGGTGAAAATGCTGAAATCAGTCATCACCATTGGATTGGGTGTGGCCGAGCCGGGCTCAATCGCCCACTCCTGGAGAAAGATGCAGAAATCACGGTCGATTTTTCGCGTGGGATTTTTTGGATGGATAATGAAGAATCCCTGCATCCCCATTGCCATCTGCGTCATCTCATCCGAATGAGGATGGTACATCTGCGTGCCGTGTTGCCTGAGTGTGAACTCATATTTGAAAGTTTGACCCGGCTGGATGTGCGGCTGTGTGATGCCGCCGACCCCGTCCATGCCGTTCGGAAGAATTACTCCATGCCAATGACAACTGGTCGGCTCGGAGAGTTTGTTGGTCACAAAAATGCGGACACGGTCTCCTTCGACCGCTTCGATCGTGGGGCCAGGTGTCTGACCATTGTATCCCCAGCAGTTGACGATCATGCCCGGCGCGAATTCGCGCTTAACCGGCTCCGCGATGAGTCGAAAAACTTTCACATCTCCGTCCATTTCATAGGGGAGCGTGCTGCCGTTGGGCGTCACCACGGGGGCGTATGTTCCGCCACCGGCTTGACGAGTATCGGGCATTTTCGCCGCATCAGGGGCGTCGAATTGCAGCCCCGCAGCGTTCGCGTGCCGGTGCAAAAGATTTGAGCCAGCGGCCAGCGCAGCGGCACCTGAAAGAATTGCATTGCGTCGTGTCATCATGATTGCACTCCTTAATGATCGCTATTGCCCGCTCGAGCGGGTTGTTGTTGATTCGGTCGCAGGGGCGTCTTTTATTTCTGAAGGCAACTGCCCGCCCACGGCCCGCTCCAATTGGCTTCGCGCAATCCAATAGTCACGCCAGGCTTCGATATAAGCTCGCTCGGTGGCCACCTCACTTTGCTTCGCCAGGAGCAGGTCGTAGGGACCCTTGAGCATCCCGTTGTACTGCTGCAACGTGAGCGCCAATATCCGCGTTCGCTGGGGAACCAACTCCCTGTAATATTCAACCAGCCCACGCTGTGCGACGAGCCGATCACGAATTTCGCGTACCTCCGAACGGGCATCAATCGCCATTGCATTGAATCGTCGTTGGAACTGGCGAACCTGGGCCTGCAACCTGGCAATCTGCGCTTGCCCCTGATCGAAAATCGGAAGTTGCAGATTGAGCGTTGGGCCGGTAACACGCTGACCCCCTGTATCTCGCTCTGTATCGAGCCCTATTTCAACGCTTGAGAAATAGCGATGACGCGACGTGGTCGCCAACGATTCGCCTATTGTTTTTAACTCAACGCGCGCCGCCGCCAAATCTAAACGCTGGTGCATTGCCAGCGCCTCAAGATGGTCGATCGAAATTTCCTGCGGCGGAATATCCGGAAGGTGGTCGGCGATCTTCCATGTGATCTGTTCGCCCGACAAGCCCATCAGACGATTGAGTCGTTCGCGATCGGCAACTCGCTGCATTTCGACTTGAGCCAGGTCAACCTTCGATTGGCCAGCGATTGCTTCCTGATTAGCCAAACCCAGGTCATTGAGGGTGCCGGCTTCGAACTGTCGCCGGGCGAGCTCTGCGCCCGTTTGATTCAATTCAACTATCAACCGTAGCCGCACCAACAATTGCTCGCGCGCCTGGACCGAGTAATACGCTATCTTCACTTCACCTACATGCTGCAGAACGTCGTTACCGATCGTAAGTTTGATATTTTCGAACTTCTGCGCGGCGACACGCTTTCGCAACGGTATGACGAGCAAATCAAGGAAATCCTGTGCCACCGAATATTCGGCATTTGTGCCCCTGGGTGGCTGGGACGGAAATCGCCAACTCGCAGCAAACACCGGATTTTTAAGCAGTCCCGCTTGAACAAGATCAGCCTGCGCGATGCCCAGGTCCTCAAACTCTGCCTGAAGATGCTGGTTATTCAGAAGCGCGATCTCTACGGCTTGATCCACCGTTAATTCTCGAATGAGAAACGAATTCACGGCCGTCTCCACGTCAGCGTCTGCGATAGTATTTCCACGCCATTGAACCAGGTGGTGGGTCCGATCAGACACAGAGCGTTGTATATCGGGAAATCCCGCATCCTTCGGAATGGTGGCGCAGCCAGCCAGCACCGGCAGCGCGACCAGCGCCAAAGCGATCGTTTTAACGTCCATTATTTACCTTTTGCCGGGTAAGCCCAAACAGTGGCTATTCAGAAGACAAGGCAGAGCGAGAAAGGTTCAACGATCTGCAGCGACGGCGACCCAAAAATGCTTTCGGGACGCCTGATTGAAATGATTCTTAGTTATAAAGTGAGCGCGCAGTGGAGGGCAAACAGAGTGGATGACATGGATCCAGGCGGTGCTTCAGCAACCGGTTCGGAGCGACGCTGAGTGACAAATAGCGTGTCCGAAGTTTCAGTAAGTGCGATGGCAAAAGGTGTCGAAAAATCGAAACTCGCGATCACTTCATTCGAGGAAGGCGTTCCACCCAAAACCGCGCTTTGGCAATGTGCGCAACCGCGGTCCGGAATGCTTCCTTTTCGCTCGGAGCGATGACCCATGTCTGGTCGGACTCGGTCTGAAGAGCAGCAAACCTGATGGCTGACACTCTTACCGGCTACAGCAATTGCATGGGTGGGGCCGCACGGACAGATAATGGTGGCGAAAGCCACCGCAACCGTCAGAACAACCGTCAAAATTGGCCGGGGACCAACACGCACGGTTCGATTCTAGGTCAGCGTCGAATAGTGTCAAACCATAGCCGATCCGCCGGGCAAGTCCTATACAGTCAGCAGGCTCAAGCTCGATTGCGCGAAAATGGTCCGCAATTGGTCAATGTCGGCCGTTGAGAGGCGACGGATTGCAGGGGACCGTTTTTTCTCGTGCTTTAAGAAATACTCAAATGCTGCCAGGAAAAGGTCGGCCTGAGCGTCAATTTCAACTTCGATTGTCTCTGGAAAACCCGCGTCAAGAATGGATACGCCTTCCTCCGTTATTTCCAACAGCTCTTCCGCCCAGCGCAGCACGGTTTCCAGTGGCTCTACCTTCGGGAAACGCTCTGCGACCAGCGAAAACAACTGATCGCGCGTAAGCGCATTCATTAACAGCGCCAGAAAAAAACGATGTTCAGTATGGACGACCGCGCTGCGCAGGTTTTTGATGACATCCCGACGCACCTCCTCCTGCAGAGTCACTTCGACACCCGCCGCCAGCGCTCCGTGCCTCCTTGCGAACGCACTGATCGCGGGCGTCCATTTGTTCAACTGCTGGAGATATCCCATGCAATGTTGCAAAACGTAAAACCCGCGCTCAAAATCCAGGTCGATGATCATTTCCATCACCAGTTCGGCATAAGCGCTATCTTCGATATGTTCCAGCACATCAAGCACCTGCTTGCGGCGCATGGTAAGAAGATCGCTATAAACCGGGTCGATCGCGATATGAGGCGGCAAATAGTTAAACTGCGGCCCCGTCCCGGGATCGTGCTGCGTACGCACAACTACCGTGATCGATGGCGATTCGAGGTGAAACAGCGAATGAATCGTCTGCGGGCCAGATACGATGGGAACGATGCGTCCTGTTTCCAGGATCTCCACCTCCTTCATTCGCAAGTTGCCAATCTGCATGGAGGGCGTTACTGGCTGCGCTTTTGCAAACTCATAATGCGCGTGAATGCTGGAACCGCGCATGACATGGAACGCCCCCGAAAATGCGTGCTGATGGATTTCCGTTGTTCCGTCCATCCAGAACAGCAGCTGAATGTAAAATCGCGGGTGAGCGTAGACTACCAGCTCGGGCTCGCCGAAATTCGAATCGGTTTGGAATGGATGTTCCTCACGTAGTAAGAAGTCACGTATCAAAGCTGGGAGATCGACGCGCTTTGCCGGGGGGCGCCTGTTAAGTTCCGCGCTGGCGATCTTTGGAAACTCGGCCAGTTTAAAATTCTTCTGCTTCCATTGTTTCAGAACTGTAGCCCCGAGTTCATTGAAAAATTCGTTCATGCGGGCACTCTACCATGCCTGTTCCGCTGGAAGCCCAATCGCTGGAGCCGCTGTGCGCCTCAAGTTTTTCAGGTCTGTGGATCCTTAACGCCGATTGCGGCTCTGCCAGCCAGAAAGCCTGTCGCCCAGGCCCACTGAAAATTGAATCCCCCGATGCGGCCATCACAGTCAAGCACCTCGCCAGCCAGGTAAAGGCCAGGAATCTTCCGCGATTGCATCGTGCGGAAGTCGACCTCATTGAGCGGCACCCCCCCCGCCGTCACCTCGGCGTAGTTCCAGCCGCGATGCTGTGCCACGGGTAGATCCAGGGCCGTGAGCATGTGGGCGAGGACTCGGCGGGACTCCCGACTTAAATAGCTGCCAAGAACAATTGGATCAATCCTGGCGTGGCGCAAAAGCGCCATCGCCAGACGCTCAGGAAGCCGTTGGGACAGATGGGTGAGCATCACAGCCTTGGGCCGTTTCCTAGTGGAATCAATCAGCCACTGTTCAACCTGTTGAAAGTTCTGTCCGGGTAACAAGTTGCACCGCAAGGCCGGGGCGACTGCGGTTGGTTCAGCCGTCTCATGAGCCATCGTCCAATGCCGGCTCGCATCCATTACAACAGGGCCGCTGATCCCGAAATGTGTCCAAAGCAGGCTGCCGATTCGATGATCGATCCGTTTGCCGCTTGCGAACACCGACAACTCGACTTCCTGCGAAAGGCCGGCCAGTTCGGCGTGGAACATCTGTGGCACCAGGACCAGCGGTACCAGCGCCGCATACGGCGGCGTAATCGTATGACCCAGTTCGCGAAGCATTTCCCACCCCCAACCATCACTGCCGCTGCGCGGAAGTGAACGCCCGCCTGTCGCGACGATCGCGCGCCTACACCGCAAAACCTGATCGCCGTGCTCGATCTGAAACGCGCGCTCAGTGCTCGATGGCGGAATAATTCGCGTCACTCGGCAATTCGTGAGCAGCATCACGTCGAGCGCGGCACATCGGTCCAGCAAAGCCTGAAGAACGGCTTTCGCATTATTCGCGACCGGGAACAGTTTGCCCGTTGGCTCGCGTTTGAGGTCGACGCCCAGCGACGCAAACCATCGAACGGTCGCCATTACATCAAATTCCGAGAGAATATTGCGGATGATATTTTGCGACCCATTGAAATCTTTCGCGAAAACTTCGTGGTGAGTAACGTTGCAGCGCCCCCCTCCCGCCACAAGAATCTTCGCGCCAAGCGTTTTGGCTCCATCGAGGACAGCGACCCTGCCACCCGAAGTTTCCCTTTCAGCCGCAAAGATCGCCGCCGCCAGCCCCGCCGCCCCGCCGCCCACGATGGCAACATCTGCACGATCACATTGCATCGACACTACTTTAGCAAAAAGTCGGCTTTCCCATCGAGGTAGAAACGCCGAAGTTGACCGACGCTAACAACCCCGAAAGTCGGCGATGATCTTCTTCACTATTGGCTGCACTTCTTGAGGTGATCGATACGGCACGCCAAGGCGATCAGGTGGGCCGAGGCATAAACGGTGTTTCGGAGGTCGGACGGTGGATCCCGTCGCTAAAATCGCTCCACTGAATTGCGAAAACTCTCGATTTTTTTCCGACCGATACCTTCGGTTGCTTACAGAACGAAAACCGACCGCTCAACTGGAGCCATGGGGATTTGAACCCCAAACTCCACCATGCCATGGTGGCGTGATGCCATTTCACTATGGCCCCGAAACGCCGGGGAACGGGGTATTTTACTGACTGTATATTTCATGTCAATTCAAGCAGGATTCGAAGATTAGCCACTTACTGGTTTCAACCGAGCATCCCCCCGAGCTGTAGCCATTTGCCTCGAAACGTTGGTTACGATAGCGTTTTGTAGTACGCCCGCGTAGCTCAGCTGGATAGAGCGCTGGTTTCCTAAACCGGAGGTCACAGGTTCGAATCCTGTCGCGGGTATGACTGGCTCCAATGCGCCATTACCTTGCTTAGCGTCGCCAAGCTGGCGGAGCGACGTTTGGCAGCGCAGGCACGGTTTGAGTCGTGCCATCGGATTGCCAATGTAAATGACAGACCGCATGGTGGGATCCTTCGGTAAGGTGTGGGGATATACAAACCGAGTACGTAGGGGCAAGTTTGGTTTCGCGGAGGAAACGGATACCATTTCGCCATGCGCGTGCTGCATGTCACCGATACTTTTTTACCCAAAATTGGCGGTACTGAAATTACGATTGACCAGCTTTCACGCGCAATGAATGAGCTGGGAATAGTGTCCATCGTCTTGGCACCAAATCCGCGGGGGTTTGGCCGCGCGGGCATCGGCTGGCGAGAGGCCGAGCGGCCCTATGTAGTCCACCGATACACCAGACCACAATCGAGCATCTGGGCGGGGTGGTGGATTCGACGCCAGATTCGCGATCTCGAGGAACGGCACGGACCGTTTGATGCCGTCATTGCACATCATGCATTTCCCCCGGGGTATGCGTGCGTAAAATATCTGGCCGGGCGCGGTCGGCCGGTGATCGTTTACACCCATGGTGGTGATGTTTACGAGGGTTCGCGATTTCGTAGGAAAAAAATAGCCTGGCGAAAGCTGGGCTGGGCGCTGGCGCGATCATCGGCCGTGGTTTGCGGCAGCGCTACCATGGAACGACTGGTCGAGAAAATCATTGGGCAATCTATCGCCAGGCAGCGCATCGTGCGGATTGCCAATGGTGTCAATCTCGCCGAAATAAGGGCGGATGCGGGTGAATCTCGCTTCGCGAATGATGACCGTTTGTCGGGGCCTTACTTTCTGGGTCTAGGACGGGTGATTCGGCGTAAAGGATTTGATCTGCTGGTGGATGCTTTTGGGAAGCTCGATACGACCGTGCGCAGAGACTGGAAACTTGTGATCGCTGGAGATGGGGCGGCGATGACGGAACTGCAACAACATGCTGCTTCTTTGAAAGAAGCAGTTGTTTTCACGGGACCGGTCAATGGCGTGGACAAATCGTGGCTTCTGCAAAATTGCCGCTTTATGGCAGCGCCTTCTCGCGAGGAGGCGTTTGGGATCGTGGCCTTGGAGGCAATGGCGTGCGGTAAACCGGTGGTTGCTTCAGAGGCCAGTGGTTTCAGCGAGATCGTCCAGAATGGCATCAATGGCGAGTTGGTCGATCTGAAGTGTCCTGAAGCGCTCCGCGAGTCGATCGCCAAATTTATGGCCGTCGATCTGAATCGATTCCATGGGGCTTCACACCAGACCGCCCAAAAATTTAATTGGTTGGCCATCGCCCGGGAATGGATCAATCTGATTGAGCAGCTTATAGCCCGGCAAAAAACGTTAGTGGAACCCCATGCCCCCGTAAAAAGCTAACGGGGCGACTTGTTTTCGCACCGGTCGTGGATGCAAACGCACGTGATTTCAGAACATTCGTATGCGCAGGTTTTAGAACAAAAGAGTTTGCCATCACGCATTACACCTTTTTCAGGTGTGATCGTGCATTGGCAGCTTGGGCAGGCGCATTTGACCATTGCAGACATGATCTCTCCGACACGATTATAGCCCTGTTTTTGGGGCTATTGCGACGAAACGTTGAGCGTGTTGCTCGGTGGGGCGACATGCCTAGAATGATTGCTTAAGATGGTCAAGTAACGAGGGCCTTACATCAATGGATTCACATTCCCCACAAGAGAACGTTCCACAGGATTCAACCCCAGTGCCGCCGGTTCCGCCAGCCAGCGGTGGCGAGGATACCGAGATTCGCAAGGCACCTCCGCGTCCTACTGCTGACCGCAAGCGGGCTGCGCGGGCCGGATCCATCAACGACCTCACACCCATTTTGAAGGGATGGGACTACGAGCCGGGCACGGTGAACGTCCGTAAAGTAGTGGGTCTGGATGGATCGGCAAAACTGCAGATGCGGCTCGACCTGGGTTTATTACAAATGGAGCTCACTGGCCGCCCCGATGGGCAGCGGCCCCACGGATGCGAATCGTTTCTGGAGGTTTACGAGCAACGCCTGCTCGAGCATACTCGAATCACGGGAACGAGCGATGGTTTTGTTCTGGATGGTGATGACTGTCAACTGCTGCGCGACGAGGCAGCGATGTACTACCGTCGGTATTTGAGTCTCTTCGTACTGGGTGAGTTCGCCGGCGTCGTGCGCGATACCGAACGCAACCTGCGCGTATTGGATCTCTGCAGCAGATTCGGCAGCCACAAAGGGGACCGGTTGGTGCTCGAACAATATCGGCCCTACATCATTATGATGAATACGCGGGCCGGGGCATCCATCCAATCGCGTAAGAAGGAGTACCGTCAGGCGCTGGTTACGGTGCGGGG
>JBBSFP010000071.1:0-8795 GCA_038238625.1 Tepidisphaerales bacterium | reverse complement strand
GGGCGCCAGCTGCATCAGCTCTTTGAGCCGGACCTTTTCCTTCTCCTGGTTGGGTACCTCGATGCCTACGGTGCTCTTTCCAGGAATCGGTGCCACGATGCGAACGGTCTCTGCGCGCAGCGAACGCTGAATATCATTTGACAACCCGCTGATCGTCGACACCTTGGTGCCAGGTGCAAGCGACAGTTCATACATCGTGATCACAGGGCCGGTGTCTATCTCCACCACGCTGGCGTCCACACCGAACTCGGTGAGCGTCTGCTCGAGCACTGCGGCTTTATCGCGCACATATTGCTCCTGGGTCTCGGCATAGCCATGCTCGGCATCCTCGAGACAATCCCAGGGCGGCAGGTGATATTCCCCCAGATCCTTCGGTGGCGGGGGGGGGGATACCTGACGTGGCTTCAACGTACTCGGCAGCTTCACAATGATCGCTTTCCGCTCTGGCGGGGCCACCGCCTGCTCCGACACTGGGGGGATCGTCGCCGCCCCGGACGGCGCGGGATCATCGGCATTGCGGTGCGCAGCCTCCGTCGCCGGCGGGTCATCATGCGGATAGGTGAGCAACACCTCTTCAGGCGCGTCAACCTTCTTGGTGATTGCCGGCCGAGTCAGCAAAACCGGCCCACTGGTTTCTTCCACTTCGTCGGCGGCGGGTCTGAGCGTGGATGCTTTTGCACCATTGGCCGGGGATGCCATCGCCGAATCGCGCGTCACGAAACGGGGCAGTGACGGCAGCCGGGGCATCGTCGTAAAGTTGAACTTGATGGTGGGTGTGCGACTCTTCAATGAGGATAGGCCGGCCCCGATGAGCGCCGGGGCGCGAACCACCAGGTCGTCTGCCGCCAGCAGCAGACCGACCATGAACGCGCACACCAGGATGATGCTGGTTACCAGCGCATTAAAATGCCCGCGCAAAAATCCCACCGTACCAATCCCCAAAATCCCACCGCTGCCCTCCGGCAAACCGCCAGATGTTCCCGGGCGAATGAGATGAATCGCCGATGCAAACGAGGCCGCCAGCAGCAGCGTGCCCACGGTGCGCAGTAACACATCACTCACCCGATTGCCCGCAAGCCAAAGCCCGATGCAAACACCGCTGAAAAACAGCAGCGGATACACCCCTTGCCCCAAGGTCAAAAAACTCCAGTAAGCCACCCAGGCACCGGCATGCCCGCACCAGTTATGCACCGCCTGGTAGGGCCACACGGCATGGCTGGGCCAATCCACCGGACTAAAGCTGCCCAGCGACAGCAGCAAAAATATCCACACCGCCGCGAACATCACGAGCAGGATGCGGCGAAAAAGTCGGCTTCGATCCATCGTTAATTCCAAAATCACCCGGGCAAATTATCAGTGTCCGGTATGTCCAAATCCACGCTCGCCGCGAATCGTTTCATCAAGTTCATCGACCTCAATCAGCACGACTTCCGGGACCGGCAACACCAGCAACTGCGCAATCCGCATGCCACGCTCCACTGCAAATGCGGCCTTGCCGAGGTTGATCAACGGCACGCTCACTTCGCCGCGGTAGTCGGCGTCTATAGTGCCCGGGGAATTCACCAGCGTGATTCCGTGCTTGCTTGCCAAACCACTGCGTGGCCGTACCTGCGCTTCGTATCCCGCTGGTATCGCCATCGCAAAGCCACACGGAATCAGCACGATTTCACCCGGCGGCAACTGCACAGTGCTTTGCACCGCAGCGTGAAGGTCAAACCCGGCGGCATGCGCCGTCATTCGAACGGGCAAAGCAATCCCGCGCCCATGGGCAAGCCGTTTGATCTGTACAGTTATCGGACCGGCCAATGAAGCAACTCCACTCGGATTCGACGTATCGGAATAGTGCGAATTAAGAAATGTTCCACGTGGAACATTCAAGCGTTTAAAGGTTTTCAATGCAGGCACAGGTGCAATGTTTGACCAACTTTCACGGGCCAAGAACAAAATGTTCCACGTGGAACATTTTCAAAACAGACCCACGGCCCGCTCAAGGAGAATATCGGCAAATGCCCGCTTATAGATGGAGTGGATGATTTCTCTTCGGCCACCGCTCCACAATAAAACCGGTGTAATCGTGTCACTCTCCATCGTCGCTATCGGATTGAAAACCATCATATCGAGCTTCTTAGATAGCAACTTTTCGTATGCGCGGGAGATTTCGCCGTCCTGCTCGAGGCTGAATCCCACGATTCGTTGATCAGGCCGCTTGAGGCTTCCCATGGCCGCGACAATATCTGCTGTCGGCTCACACTCGATCACCAGCGTGCCTGACCGCCGTAGTTTCCCGGATTGCACGGCGCGCGGTCGCCAATCCGCTACCGCCGCTGCCATGATGAGAAGCTGGCACCCTTGAAATTCGGCATGAACCGCGGCCGACATCTGAGCCGCAGTTTGCACATCAATCCGGCGCGTTGCGATGGGATGCGGGATCGTCAACGGCCCTGCGATGAGCGTCACATCATGCCCGCCCGCCAGCGCGGATTCGGCTATGGCGACCCCCATTTTCCCGCTGGAGCGATTGCCGATGTACCGTACCCCATCGATCGGTTCATGGGTCGGTCCGGCGGTGATCAGGATGCGCATGGCAAAAAATCAGGCAGGGGTGGTCATGCGATGGGGCATTTTCAAAGGATCGGTCAGCATCCCCAGGATCTCTTCTACGATTTTCGCAGGATCGCTCATTCGGCCCGGTCCGATGTTGCGGCAGGCAAGCCAACCCGCGTCAGGCCCCAGCATGCGATACCCCAGCCGTTGAAGCTTGGTCACATTCTCGCGGACGATCGGGTTTTCCCACATGCGATTGTTCATCGCCGGTGCAAAAATCACCGGGCACGCAGCCGCCGAAACCATCAGGCTCACCAACTCGTCACAAATTCCGTTAGCGATTTTACCGATGATATTTGCCCCGGCGGGTGCGATAAGCATCAGCTCCGCGCGCTCCGTCAGACTGATGTGCTGCGGATCGGAACTCTCAACCAGTTCAAAGGTATCGGTACGGACCGGCCGCCCGGACAATGCCTGAAACGTCAGCGGCGTTACGAACCGCTGCGATTCCGGGGTCATGCAAACGTCCACGATGGCGCCCATCTGCGCAAGCTTGCTGACGATGTCAGCGACTTTATAAGCGGCGATACCGCCGCACACGCCGACGATCACCCGTCGCCCGCCAAGTACGGAGTCGAGAGCGGGCGAGGCTATGCCGGGCGGTGCAGTCATCGCAGCGATTCAGGCGTATTCAAGCCGCTTTGTTCGTAATCGATGGCGATCTTGTCTTGCAGGATTTCCTGGATGACGATTTCCAGATCGGTCATGTCGCCACGTTCGACCAGCGGCCGCGCTCCATCCATCAATTCAAATATTCGCTTCTGGATCATGGCGGTCAACTTAAAACGGCCACCGACTTTATTGACGATTTCATCACTCTTGAGGGCTTCGATCATTCGGGGTTACTCCTGAAAAAAAGGACTGAGACTTCCCGCAAATTGCGGGACAAAAAAGCTAATTCATTCTTCCGCAGCACGGCGGGTTTTGACGATCTTGGCGATTTCATCGACCGCGCGATCAAGATCGTCATTGATCACGGTGTAATCAAATGCCCGGCTGCCTTTGGCCATCTGCACTTCACGCCGCGCATCGCGGAAGCGGCGTTGTATGTCATCCTTGGTGTCCCGGGCGCGAATTTCCAATCGATGCAGCAGCGCACCGGCATCAGGTGGCTCAATTAATATCAATACCGCCTGCGGGTATTGATAGCGCACCTGCAGCGCCCCCTGCACATCAATCTCCAGCAGCACATCGTGACCGGCAGCCAGATCGTCCAGGGCGGGGTGCTTGGGGGTGCCGTAAAGGCAATCATAAATCTGCGCGTACTCGAGGAACTGATCGTGATCCAGCCGGCGGAGGAAATCTTCACGCGTGACGTACTCGTATTTCTTACCTTTTTCGTCGCCGCCACGTTCGGTACGGGTGGTCACGCTTTGAATGTAGGTGACGTTCATACGTTGCGAGAGGCGCAGCGAGATCGAGCTCTTGCCGACGCCTGAAGGGCCGCAGAGTACGATCAGCAAACCTGGATGCTTCACGGAGCTTGACATAACAGCGCGGGATTTACTCCACGTTTTGAACCTGCTCCTTCAATCGGTCAATGGTGCCTTTGATTTCAACAATGTGGCGGGCGATCTGGGCGTCATTGCCTTTACTGGCGATGGTATTGGCCTCCCGCAGCATCTCCTGTGTGATGAAATCGAGCTTTCGACCCGCATGTTCAGTGGAGCGGCAACCGTGCTCAAATGATTCAAGGTGCGTGGTTAAGCGCTGAATTTCTTCGGAGATATCCGCCCGCTCTGCGAACACCGCTACCTCCTTAAGTAGGTCCTGCTCGTTCAACTGCAGCTCTGCCCGGGAAATTAACTGGTTCACGCGCTGCGACAGCTTTTTATGATAATCATTGATGACAAACGGCGCCCGGGTTTTGATCTGCGCCAGGTTGGTTTCGATCACGCGGAGGTGTGATACCAGGTCATTCATGAGGCTTTCCCCCTCGCGGCGGCGCATTGCCTGTAACTTGTCGATCGCCTTGACCGCAAGCTCGCGCACCATGGGCCCATGGCGGGAAATTTCATCGGCCTCATCGCGCGGTTCCTGGCATACACCGGGCAACTGCAACAGCGCCCCCAGATCGATGTGCAGGCGATCGTCGGTGCCTTTGAAAATTTTCAGTTGCTCAAGATAAAACTGCAGCGCTTCGGTGTTGATGTGGTAAGCGGCTTCGGCGCTTTCGCTGCGCATTTTCAGGATGAATGTGACCGAACCGCGCCCTAGTTTTTCGCGCAGAAGCGTTTCCAACTCTGGTTCAAGCCCGCTGACGGTTTCCGGCAATTTGATCACGGGCTTGAAGTAGCGGTTGTTGAGCGAACGCAACTCGATGGAGTAATGAGTTCCATCGCGCTGTGCGGTGGCATCTCCAAAACCAGTCATGGATACGATCATGTGGACTCTTGCCTGCGGAGGGCAAATCGTTAGCGCGGAGCCACTGGGGCCAATGGCGACAATGGGTTGGTCGTCGGTGGTGTCAGGCTTCCAAAACCATTTGGGTCTCGCAACTTCCCGGGCGGCTGCGTTGGCGCAGTTTGATCGGCAGGCGGCTGCATCTGCATTTGGTCAGCGGGCGGCACGAGCGGCACTTCCTTGGCGACGGCTTTGCTCTGAGCGCTCTGAGCGTTGCCCAGCATGTTCAAAATGATTGCCAGCAGCAGGAAGACACCGAATATAATGCTCGTTGCCCAGGTGAGCACGTCGCCGGTCTTAGAACCGAACGCGGTATTACCCCCGCCGCCACCGAGCGCGCCGGTGAGCCCGCCACCGCGGCCTTTTTGCAGCAGCACCAGCAGGATCAGCAGCAAACAAACGAACACGAAAACGATGGTGAACAGCACCCTGAAGAACGCGAGAAAACTAAACGCCAGCAGGTGCGGAGCAAGGGTTGCGAACAACGAGGTAGCAAGCGACATGATCATGAACTCCGAAATAACTAAACCGCCGCCCGGGCAATTGCCAGGAAACTATCGGCCTTAAGTGAAGCGCCACCGATCAGGCCACCATCGACATCCCGTTGGGCTAACAAAGCGGAGGCGTTGTCGGGTTTCATACTGCCACCGTATAAAATGCGAACTGCTTCGGCCAGGGATGCGTTCCAGCGTTTGGCCAGGGCCGAACGAATGAAGGCATGCACTTCCTGTGCCTGGGCCTCTGATGCATTGCGGCCGGTCCCGATCGCCCAGACTGGCTCATAGGCGATGATCAAGCGCGAGGGATCGACAATCTCTGCGCTAATCTCATCGAGTTGCGACTGCACAACCGGCAAAGTGAGGTTGGCATCACGCTGCTCCATTTTTTCGCCGACACAATGCACCAGTGTAAGACCGGCGGCATAGACGGCATTGGCTTTTTTTGCCACCAGCTCTGATGGTTCGTGCAACACATGGCGTCTTTCGCTATGACCGGTGAGCACGAAATGTACACCGAGATCTTTGAGCATCTCGATGGAAATTTCACCGGTGAAAGCGCCGTTAGGTTCGAAGTACACATCCTGAGCGCCCAGCCACAGCCTCGAACCGGCAATCGCCGAAGAGATGGCATCAAGGTAAACAAAGGGCGGCGCAACGCCGACGTCCACACCATCAGGCGCGCTGGCTGCCACCGCCCTGGCCAGTGCTACTGCACCGGTCCGGTTGGTGTTCATTTTCCAGTTGCCCGCGACGAATGGCTTTCGATTCATTTGACGTTGCCTTGGATTAAGCTGACCCCACGGCTTCGAGTGCCGGCATCGCAAACTGTTTTTTGAGCAGGGCCGCGATAGTCTTAAGCTGCCCCATCAATTCTTTGAAAGTCTCCGGAAGCAGGGCCTGCGGACCGTCGCACTGTGCTTCACTGGGGCAGTAGTGGACCTCGATGATTACACCGTGGGCACCGGCGGCGATCCCCGCCAGCGCCAGCGAGGGAACCCAGTCGCGTTTACCGGCGGCATGGCTGGGATCGACGATGACCGGCAAATGGGTCAGCTGCCGCAACACGGGGATCGAAGTAATGTCCAGCGAATAGCGGATCGAATCTTCGAACGTTTTGATACCGCGCTCGCACAGGATCACACTGCGATTGCCCTGGCTGAGCACATATTCGGCGGAGAGCAGCCAGTCTTTAACGGTCGCTGCCAGCCCGCGTTTGAGGAGTACGGCTTTGCGGGTTTTCCCCACTTCGCGAAGCAGGTCGAAGTTTTGCATGTTTCGCGCACCGATCTGAAAGACATCGGTATAGCGCTCGATGAGTTCCACCTGGCGGGTGTCCATCACTTCGGTGCAGATAGGCATTGCCAATTCATCGCCGCAGGCGCGCATCCAGCGCAAAGCATCTTCCCCGTGTCCCTGAAAGGAGTAGGGGCTTGTGCGTGGTTTGAAAGCCCCCCCCCGAAGAACGGTGGCACCAGCGCTGCGCACCTCACGGGCGATGCGATTGAGCATTTGCTCGTTCTCGATGGCACACGGGCCTGAGAAGGCGACTGCGTGCGGGCCACCAATTTTGACGACCGGGACGCTGCCCCCGCCGATTTCGACGATGGTGTCTTCCTCGTGAAACTCGCGGCTGGCGAGCTTGTAGGGCATCATGATCGGCACGACTTTTTCCACGCCGTCCAGCGTGGCCAGGTGGGTCTGATCAATCTGACCTTCCTCGCCCACGGCCCCAATAACGGTCCGGAATTTCCCCCGCGAGAGATGCGCCGAGGATCCCATACGCTGAATTTCACTGACGACGCGATCAATCGCCGCGTCGGCGGCGTGAGGCTGCATCACGATAATCACGGTTCTCTCCTGAGTGTGTGCATCGGACCTGCTGCCGAAGCGCAAGTGGAGAAGTGTAACAAAAGCAGAGCGGAATTAAAGTGCGGCACCCGTTTTGGATTTTGCCGATCTTTTTCCAGTTCTAAAAAAGGACGACTCATGGGGCGACTATCGGAAACGACCCCCGATTGCTTCCTGAACGGAGCGTGGCGCGGTGACAATAATTTTTCCGCTGTAATAACGAATGCTCGCGCTTCCGCCATTTTCGTGCCAGATTTCCGGATAAACGGTGTCGCGGATGAGTGTTACTAAATCATCGCCCCGCTCTGCGCGGGTTTTGGTTTTATCGCTGCCATCGGTGCTACCGCTACCAAAGAGGCCACCACTCCCGGAGTTACTGCCGCCGCTTTTTCCCTTGCCTTTACCGCTGCCACCCCCAGAGCCTCCACTGGAGACGGAGTTCAGGTCTAAATTGGGCGCGTTGGTAAAATCTGGAATCTCCACGAGCATGTCTTCCACCGGGTAGACCACGGTCAAAAGTTGCTTATCGGCGAGTTCCTTGGTCGTGATTTCTATCACGTTTTGATCTTCATAGTAGGTGAGCGCCACATTCCCGCCGCCGGCTTCGTTTAGTACCAATGTGAGGGCCTGGGATAGGCGCACATCGCGCACACGCAGGTTAATCACGGCATCTTTGGTAATCCCTACCGCTTCAAGGGCACGCCAATTCACATGAATGTTGGCCCCGCTGGCATCGCGTAAAAATTCGATGGCGTCGCTCAGAGTGGCACCCTCTAACTTGAGTTCCGGGAGGCGCGCATTGATCGAGCTTTTAGGAGTGTCGGGAGAAGGCGGTGCCGCGATTGCAGAGGGGGGTGCAGCCGCAACCAGAAGGCCCGTTAAACTCACGATCAATATAAATGCTTTAAGGCTCACGATTGTGTGCTCTCCCCGGCTTCCATCGGTTTACCTGTGTACGGGTCGAACTTCGCGCCGGTTGGGAGGGTCGACTGAACGGGCTTGCCGGTGAAGGGATCAAACTTATATTGGTCCTTAGCACCGGTGAGCGACAACGGATCGGTGATCGGACGCGTCTGATCGATCCGAGGATCGACCTGGCTCACATCGTCGTCAATGCTCTTGAGCCCTTTCTTGAATTCCACGATCCCTTTACCCAGGCTCTTACCGACTTCGGGTAAACGTTTTCCAAAAAACAGCAAGCCCAAGCCGGCGATGATGATCCACTCAAAGCCGCTCGGCATTCCGATGGCTGGTACGTGCTGCATAAACAATCCTCGCAAGCATGTTAGATGTTTTCGATTCCCGCGCGTTCGATCGTGGCTAATTATAGCCCTGATCGGGCCTTCTGGGAATGCACCGTTATTTTGGTAACGCTTTTATTGGGTCCGGCTCTTTTTAGCTTCGCTGCAATACCTGGCGCAGTTGTTGCATATCCGCCGG
>JBBSFP010000070.1:0-8795 GCA_038238625.1 Tepidisphaerales bacterium | reverse complement strand
TCAAAACGGCGGAAGCAGTAACCCAGCCGGCAGTGGTAATCCTGCTGGGAGCAGTGGCCCGATTGCGCCCCTGGCGGCGGATAGTCCGCTCCGCTCCACCGCAGAGGATTTCTGGCATTATTCCATGCTGGGCAAGTACGACGTCGCCAAACCGCTGGCGGAAAAACTGCTCGCCAGTGGCGCGCCGGTATCGGACATCGCGCAGGCATTAGAAGCAGCAGCCACGGTAATCCCCGGCCGCGACCTGGTGGGTGATCTTCTTAAGTGGCAACAAGTGGATGCCATGAAGGAGACGGCTACGAAATTGCTCAAGGTGGTCAAGGGATTCAACGATTTGCAAGCCACCAACGTCGAATTTATCCGCAAGCAGATTGAGCGCTTGTCGAATACCGAGCGCGGATACCAACTGGGCCTGCAGGAGCTGCGCAAATCAGGCGAGCTGGCGGTGCCGTTCATGCTTAATTACCTGCGCACCCCCGCTGAGCGCCCGCATCATGCCGCGATCCGCCGGGCATTGCCGGAACTTGGGCGGCGGGCGCTGAATCCACTGTTGGCCGCCACGGAGATGAAAGATCAGGATGTGTTAGTGACGGTGATCAACGTGCTTGGGCAGATGGGTTACGATGCCGCCGTTCCGCAGCTGGCGCGGCTTGCGAGTTCAACGGAGTCTAATTCGTCAGTGCGAGACGCTGCTAGCCGGGCGCTGGCGCATTTTGGTGGGGATGCCAAAGAGACCGTTCCCGCGCGTCTTTTTTATGACCTTGCGCAGAAGTTTTATTACAACAACGCGGTGGTCGCCGCCGATCGCGGCCAGCAGACGTCGTATATCTGGACCTGGGATGAGGCCAATCACTGGCTGCGGCATACGGAAGTTCCCCCGGCGATTTTTAACGACATCCAGGCAATGCGTGCAGCCGAGTATGCCATTAAGCTCGACAACGGCATGTCGCAGGCCGTAAGCCTGTGGCTTTCGGCGGATTTTAAGCGTGAAGCGGACCTGCCTGAAGGACAAAAAGATACCAGCCAATCGCCCAGGGCGCAGAGCGCTCATTTCTACGGCACGGCAGCTGGGACGCAATATTTGGAGGCAGTGCTGGATCGCGCGCTGCATGATCGCACATCGGCGGTGGCGCTACGCTCGCTGAAGGCGCTGGCGGAGATCGCGGGGCAAAGCAACCTGTTTAGTCAGCCGCATCAACCGATGCTCGATGCGCTTCGATATCCGGATCACCTTGTGCGTTTTGAAGCCGCGATGGCATTGGCCAATGCATTGCCTCAGAAGAGTTTTGCGGGTCAGGAGCGGGTGGTCCCAATCTTGGCCGATGCGTTGGGACAGACGGGTAAACCCGCAGCGCTGATCGTTGCGGCGCAGCAGGATCAGCTTAACCAGATCACCGAGTCTTTGAAGACGGCCGGTTACGTGACCGCCGGTGGATTGACCCCCGAAAACGCCCTAAGCGCGCTCAACACGATGCCGACCGTGGATGCGGTAGTTATTTCAGAGCGATTGTCTGCGGACCAGATCAACAAGCTGCTGAGCATTCTCAATCAAAACCCACGAACGGAGCGCATTCCACGCGTGTTTGTGGTCGCCAGTATGCTGTCGCCCTGGGCGACTGAGGCGATCGACAAGCCGTTGATCAACGTCGCCAAGGGAGATAATGCGGCTGCTTTACCTGCTGCAATTAACTCCGCCCGCCAGCGTGCTGGATCGCTGCCCCTCGATGATAAGCAGGCCACCGAGTATGCGATGCGAGCCGCTGATTTGCTGGGAAGGCTGGCGATCAGCCGTGGCCAGGTGTTTGACCTGAGCGTAATCCAACCCAACCTGCTGGCTGCGCTGGATGACCAGCGGCCGGAGGTAGCCAAGGCGGTGGCGAAGGTTGTCAGCCTGCTTAACTCGCGCGAAGCACAGCAGGCTCTGGTGACCAAAGCGTTGGATGAAAAAACGCCTGATGAAATCAAGGTGGCGTTTGACAGGGCCGCGGCGATGAGCATCAAGCTATTCGGGAATCAGCTCGAACAGTCACAGATAGACGGTTTAGCCAGCACGCTGGAAACGGCCGGTAATCCAGAAGTTCGTAACGCCGAGGCTGAGGTCACTGGAGCGCTGAACCTACCCAGCCAGCGTGCTACGGGGATGATCGTCAATCAATCGTCGGTGCCGACTGTGAACCCCAACGCCAATGCCGCTCCCGCAGCGGGCGCACCGGCACCATCGGTGCCCGCACCCGCACCCGCTGCACCGGCACCCGCTGTACCCGCACCCGCTGTACCCGCACCAGCGGCCCCCGCGCCGCCAGCGGAAACCCCGCCCGTGCCGCCCGCAGCACCGTCCATGCCGGCGGCACCAGCTGATCCGGCCGCGCAATAGCCTTCGCCTGCAGTGCGAATCCAATGTTCCCGGGCGGACGTGTGATGCGTCCGCCTTTTTCGTTCCGTCATGTCTACCGATCTCCGCCAACTCACCATCGACCTCAAACAGCGGGCCCTGTGCGATGGCTTTGACCTGGTAGGCATCGCCCCGGCGTCGCCATCCCGATACCGCGACTACTTTCGGCACTGGCTCGATGATGGGCAAGCTGGAACTATGTCGTGGCTGGCGTCGCGCTTCGACGAGCGTACCGATCCGACCCGCTATCTCGCCGGCGCGCAGGTAGTCATTTGCCTCGCCATCAACTACCACGCGCCGCTGAATGATCCACCTGTGCAGAAAGGCGAGCCGGATGGTGCAGGCGTTTCTACAGATCCGTTGGCATCAAATACCGGACATCTGCGAGGTAAGATCGCGCGCTACGCGCTCGGTGATGATTATCACGACCTCATCAAATCGCGACTCCACCGCCTGGCCGATTGGATGCGTAGCGCTGCCGGTGATCCGGTTGCCCAGACGCGCTGCAGCGTTGACACCGCGCCGCTGATGGAAAAAGAATTAGCGGCCCGGGCCGGCATTGGCTGGGTGGGGAAAAACAACTGCCTCATCCATCCGAGCGTGGGATCGTGGCTCGTCCTGGGCGAAATCATCACCACGCTGCCGCTGCCGATTGACCACCCGATGGTCGACCGCTGCGGCACCTGCACTCGCTGCCTTGATGCCTGTCCCACCGGCGCGCTCACTGCACCCTATCAGTTGGATGCCCGAAAGTGCATCTCATATCTCACGATCGAACATCGGGGCGACATCGCTACGGATCTGGCGGAGAAACTCTCCGGCTGGCTCTTTGGTTGCGACATCTGCCAGGATGTATGCCCCTGGAATAATCGTGCGCCGCTTACTCATGATCCTGCGCTTCAGCCGCGCTTTCCCAGTGGAACCGTTGATTTGCAGGAAGTGCTCAGTTGGGGCCGGGACGATTATGCGGCTGCGCTTCGACACAGCGCCATCAAGCGCGTAAAACTGCCGGTGTTGCAACGCAATGCCGCCATCCTGCTGCAAAATGCCGCGGTTAAGCGCTGACGGCTGCAGCGGCTGCGCCATCCAATTCGGTCGGTTCAGCAAGGGCAGGTGGCTCATACTTACGAACGATGAGCATCGATGTGGGGCAATCGCGCGCGATGCGCTCCGCACGCCAGCCGAACAAGTGCGATTCCAGTCCCCATTCTTCGGCAACACCGATGACCACCAGGTCAAACTGTGGGGCTTGGTGCAGCACGACCCCGACCGGCGATGGATCCTGGATCACGCGGAACGTCACCGGCGCGGGTTGCGTGGGATCATGGAACACCCGGTCAACAGCACCCCGCGCATCCAGTTGGCGGCTGGCATCCCCTCGCAGCGGTGGAACCACATGAAGCACCGTCACCTGTGCCTCGGCATTGCGCGCCATGCGGCTTGCCAACTCCATTGCCAGGCGGTCATGCACGCTTCCGAGGTAGGGCACAAGAATTTTCCGCGCCTGCCGAAAACCGCGATCCACGAAAATGGCAGCATCGGTTTCGCAGCTGGTCAGGACCCGATGCACAACCCCGCCCAGAATCGTGCGACCAATGATCGGTTTGTGAAATCCGATGAGTACCAAATTCACATGACGCGCCTTGGCGACGGAGGAAATGTCACCCGCTACATCCCGGCTTACAAAGCTGTGCGGCTCTACTGGCAGCCCGCGCCCACGAGCCTGGGCCAGCAATGGTGCCAGCGCTTCATCTGAATCCTCATCCACGTCGTTCAAGCCACTGCGGTAGGCTTCGTGGTCGGTTGGATGACGCAGATGCAGAGCGTAAAGCTTATTTACCGGGCTGGTGTGACCCATCAGCATGTGCGCCAACTGAACCAGCGGCCCGCCGCTTTTCGGAAGTGACACTGGGATCAAAATTCGAAACCCGTCGGCCTCCGCGCTGGCCACCGTGGGGCCGCGCTGCGGTTTTTTAGCGGGCTGCAAGAGCGCCAGGATGGGGGTAGTCAGAAATGTTGTTCCCAGGGCCATGATCACCATCATTGCGAAGATGGTTTCGTTAATAACGCCCAGCTCCAGTGCGACGTTCAGAATGATCAATTCCATGAGTCCGCGCGCGTTCATCAGTATGCCCAGCATTGATGATTCGCGCCAGCTCAAGCCACACGCCTTTGCAGAAATGGCGGTGCCTCCAAATTTTCCGATGGATGCCAGCGCGAGAATGAGCAGGGTGACTAACCATGCCTGTCCCCCATGCAGCAGGCCCAGGTGCGTGTGCAGGCCGGTGAAGGCAAAAAAGATAGGTAGCAAAAAAACCACGGTGAAGTCTTCAAGCTTTTCACTGAGGTGGCGAACAAAACGCGTCCCCTTGGGCATGACTCCACCCATTAGAAACGCGCCAAAAAGCGCATGAATGCCAATGCGTTGGGTGGTGTAGGCGGAGACCAGCACCAGGAGGAACACGATGGATACGATGTTTTGCGTCAGGTACCCGCGGCGGTCGTAAACAATTTCCAGCCTTCGCAAGAGTGGACGAACCACCAAAAACATCACCCCCACGTACGCTACGGCCATCCCCGCCTGGATGAATGCGCCCCCCAGCCCGCCATTCTGGCTTTCAAAACGCGCCACTGCTACCACGAATGCGAGCATGCACCACGCCAACACATCGTTGGCGGCGGCGCAGGTAATGGCCAGCGAGCCAATCGTCGATTTTTGCAGGTTCCGTTCGGTTAGGATCCGTGCCAGTACCGGAAATGCCGTCACACTCACCGCCGACCCCATGAACAGCAAGGTGGCCAGGTAATGTTTATGGCCGGCGTCTTCAAAAAGATTCGTAGCCGCATAGATTCCGACCGCCAGGCCCACGCCCAGCACAAACGGTGTGGCGATGCTGCTGCTACTGACCACCACTGCGATTCGTCCTTTGCCCCGCAACAGTTTGGGATCCAGATCGAGCCCGATGAGGAACAGGAAAAAAACCACCCCCACCTGGCTCAGGAGGTTAAGAAGCGGCAAACTCTCGACCGGAAAAATCTGGTGGTACCCCGTGGGCCATGCCCATCCCAAAAGGCTCGGCCCCAGAATGATTCCTGCGATCATTTCGCCCATTACCTGGGGCTGGTGCAGGCGGGCGAAAAGCATCCCCACGAGCCGGCTCAGCGCCAGGATGAACGTCACCTGTACAAATAAAATCAGGATCGCCTGCTCGCTGCCCATGTGCCGCAGAGACTAACAGACCGTTGAAAAATTGTCAGTCGGTTATCATCGAAGGATGCCCTACAACCTGATTGATAAACAATTGCTATACGACGGTAAGAAAGTCCGGCTGGAGATTCGCCATTTCGAAGATGCCAACGGTAGTCGGCTGATGCGTGAAGTGTGCGTGCACCCGGGGGCGGTGTGCATTTTGCCATTCGTCGATGCGAAAACGATTTTACTGATTCGCAACTATCGCGCGGCGATCGGGCAATACCTGCTGGAGTTGCCCGCCGGTACGCTCGAAAAAAATGAGGATCCGATGAACTGCGCCGGGCGCGAGTTGCTGGAAGAGACTGGGTTCCTCGCCGGACGGATCGAGTCGCTGGGTGATTTTTTCACATCGCCCGGCGTGCTTACCGAGAAAATGTACACGTTTGCCGCCTACGATCTGAAAAAACGTACGCAGGCCCTCGAGCAGGGAGAGGATATCGAAGTGATTCCCACCACCTGGAGTGATGCATTGCGAATGGCCGACGAGGGCGAAATCCAGGACGGAAAGACGCTCGCCATTTTGTTAAAATTTGCTCGCAGGACGATCCAGACATAAGACCGCGACAACAAACACGAAACCATGGCCTGGCAAGATCGAAGCTACTATCGCGATGGACCGCGCGGAAATAACCCACTGCTCTGGGTGCTCGGCGGCTCATTGCCGCTGGGGACGTGGTTCGGCATTCAGGTGCGCGTGCACGCCAGCCTTTTGATTTTCATCGGGCTTTCGCTGCTGTTCCCCAATGCGCTGGGCGGGGCGATCAACTCTTTCCCGGCGATGGTCATGTTGTTTGTCATCGTGTTGCTGCACGAATTCGGCCATTGTGCCGGATCGCGGATGGTCGGGGGAACACCCGATCAAATTATGATGACCCCGCTGGGCGGGCTGGCATACGCAGATGCGCCGCAGCGGCCCTGGGCCCAGTTTTGGACGGTACTGTGCGGCCCCATGGTGAACGTGGTGATCTGCATCGTAACGGCATTGTCGCTCGGCGCGCTGGCGGGCAGTTGGAACGCAGTGCCCCTCAGTCCAACCGGGCTGGAAATCTGGAACCATCCCGAAACTGCGAACTTGTTTCATCAACATGGGTGGGTTCGCTGGATTTTTTGGGCTTACGTCACCAGCTATGTGCTGCTGTTATTCAACCTGTTGCCCATGTTCCCACTGGATGGTGGCCAAATGCTGCGCGCGGCACTGTGGGGCAAATTCGGCTATTACCGCGCCAGCAAGTTTGCTTCGATCACAGGGATGATCTTTGCCGGATTGCTGGCCCTCTGGTCGCTGGTTAGCGGGAGTTTCCTTTCGCTGATGATTGCGATCATTGCGTTCATGACTTGCCTTAATCTCTTTCGCCAGTTGCGCGCTGCCGGTCCGTGGGGCTTTTCAGAAATGGACGAACCCAACTGGGGTGGCGGAGTGGCGGTGGGCAAAACCCGCAAGCGTCATACAACTTCGCGAGTGATGCGCCGGGCGCGCAAGCTGGAGGAAGAAGCGGTTGTAGAACAACAACACATCGACATTATCCTCGCCAAGGTGAGCGCCAAGGGGATGCAGAGCCTCACCTGGTTTGAACGCCGCGCCCTGCATAAGGCGACCCAGCGGCAGCGCGACCGGGACCACGAACTGACGCAATCCCGCCGCGGGCATTGATTAGGTGGCAGATGCTATACCCCAATTTGGCTTCACATTCCCTTGTACCCCTGAGGTATTCCAAACTCATCAATTGACAGAAATTTCGGTAATCCTTACTGTTTAACACGGCGTCACTTCCACCCATCGGCTCAACAACATCGAGGCGTCCCGTGGAACAAATAACAGATCGCGGCAATCATCATGCCCCGGCAGATCCGGGTAACAGCAGCGGGGGCGGGGTCACAGTGCTCTTTTTCATACTGCTCCTGCTGGCGCTGGGCCTGCTGGGCGGAGGCATTTATTTTTGGCTGCAGCAAGATCACCCATGGACCCTCATGGCCGTCGGTGCCGCCAGCGTGATTGCCGTGCTTGCGGCCTGGGGTGTCGCTGGCGCGGTCGCCGTTGAACGGCGGGCCAACGCCATGGGGATCGAGCATCTGCAGCGCTCGTTTGCCGACGGGGTGCAGCAGATTGCGGTTTTGCTGCATGTCATCAGCGAACAGCAGATTCTAAGTGACCGCGCCAAGGCGGTGGCTTTCCGCGAAAAAGACCGTGATGCTCTTCGACGCGCCATCAAGGAAGACCTCGCCCGCAAGGATTACGAGGCCGCGATGGTGCTGGTCAACGAGATGCAGAACAATTTCGGCTACCGTCAGGAAGCCGACCGTTTCCGCGAAGAGATCAACCGCCTGCGAATGGACGCAGTTCGCAAGCAAATTGGCGAAGCCGCCACCACGATGGATGCCTATTGCCGGCAGGAAAAATGGACCGAAGCGCTGCGTGAAGCGGAGAAGCTGATGGTCACGTTCCCCGGTAATGACCAGGTGCAACACCTTCCGCAGGAGATCGAAAATCGCCGGCAGCAGCGCAAAAAACAGTTGCTCGATTCCTGGCAGGAGGCGCTCAATCGGAAAGACATCGATGGCTCGATTGAGATACTCAAAAAGCTTGATTTGTATCTCACACGCGCTGAGGGCGAAGCGATGAGCGAAACCGCGCGGGGCATTTTCAAAGAAAAACTCAGCGGCCTGGGTGAACGTTTCAAACAAGCCGTGCAGGATCACAACTGGACTGAAGCCATCCGTGTGGGCGAAACCATTGCACGTGACTTCCCCAACAGCGGAATTGCCCGCGAAGTGCGCGACCAGATGGACAACCTTCGCCGGCGTGCCCTGCAACAGCCCGAGCCGGCGCGCTCTTAGGTTTTCCGAATTGCCCTTGTCGCCGCTGCGGCGATTGATCCACTTTCATTTGCCCCGCGCGCAGCAGCAACGGACCGCCGCCTGATTGCAGAGTGATTGCCATGTCCGTTTCTACCGGAGCGGGATTCTTCTCGCCCTCGCGCCGCCAGGAACGTTTCGCCAACCTGCCCCGGCCCACATTCCCACCCGATTTGCCGGTGGTGCAGCGTCGCCAGGAAATCAAAGATGCGATCGCTTCCAGCCAGGTGATCGTGCTGTGTGGTGAAACCGGATCGGGCAAGACGACGCAGCTTCCGAAAATCTGCCTTGAACTCG